>JAAYBA010000146.1 GCA_012719085.1 Planctomycetota bacterium | reverse complement strand
GCCATGCCGTGAGGAGAAGAAACACACCAGTAGATCCTGTCATTGCCGGCGACATTCTGAAGCAATGCCAGCACGGCCACGCCTCCACCGATCACGGTGATTGCGCCGAGGAGACGCATGATTTGATCGGGACGCCTGTAGACATCGAGTACAACGACAAACACGGCAACTGCCGCCAGCACCAGTCGCAGATCATGTCGTGTTGCATGCGGGTAGAAACTCAACGTCAGTGTTGAAAGCAGATCGGCCCCGTCGGACAGATCGCTCAACAGCGTCGTCTTCTGTTGGACGGTATTCGGAGAAAGAACGTCGATCCAGGCCGACGGCATCGGCACCAGTTGTATGAGGGCCACGATGAGGAAAGCCGCCAAAGGGACGTACGCCCATGTCCATGTAACGGATGTCCTTCCGACGGCAATACCCCTGAGAAACACACACATAAACAAGACCGCCGCCGATAGGAGTACGATCTCCTCGCTCCAGGCCTCTACCACGCCGAATGCCAAGGGCATGAAGGCAAGAGTGGCAACCAGAATCCCTTCCACCGCCCTGTCAAAACGCTCGGCACGCTCCTCGCAACAGGGTACTGTCTCACTGGGGAACATCCGCCAACCTCCAGGTTGAGAAATGACATTGCCGAAAAGCGGCCTTGACAGCCTCTTCACGTGCCTCGTGATCTCCGCGATCAGGACGGGACAACCATCGCATTCGCGTCCTCCTGGGATAAGTCGATGCCAATACCGCTATCCTTCGCCCGCCCGTTCTCACTGCTGCATCGATGCGAGTTGCTGTATCCACCGTATCGCCCATAGTAACCGTAGCGATCTCCACTCTTGCGAACGGCATTGACCACCACTCCGAACAGACGAGCGCCGACACTTTCCAATGCGTTCACGGCACGCCGGGCCGTCTTCCGCGACGATCGTTCGACTCTCATGACGAGAATCGTACAGTCACACAGGGCCCCAAGTATCTGCGCATCGGTGACGATCGTTACGGGTGGCGCGTCGACAAGGACACGGTCGTAGATCTTCGTGAGCCCCTCGAGCAGTTCGGCGAACCGATCGCTGTTGAGAAATTCGGCCGGACTGGAAACACCATGCGCACATGTCAGCAGACTGAGGCCTGAGACCGGGGTGGGCTGAATGGCTTCTGATAGTGTCATCCGTCCGGAGAAGACACTGTTGAGATTCCTCTCGGAATGATCCGTTGAGAAGATCACGTGCTGCATAGGCCTCCTCAGATCCGCATCAAGGATGAGGGTGTTCTGGCCAGCCTGGGCCATGGCAATGCCAAGATTGCCGATGAGCGTGGACTTGCCGTCGCCTGCCACAGGCGACGTGACCAGCAAGGTGCGCATCGACTTGCCCGAGGTGCCGAAGAACAGTGCCGTCCGCACCGTGCGATATGCCTCGGCTTCAGGCGAATCGGGCTGCAACAGGACTTTTCGCCCTCTCGTTTGCTCCTTCTGGCGGCGGGACATCGCCGGAACGACGCCCAAAACAGGCAGGCCGAGTGTGGCCGAGATCTCCTCCATCGAGCGAAACGTCTGATCCGCCCAGTCTCGGGCTACCGCGATGGCCCCCCCTGCAACCAGACCCAGCATCAGAGCCAGCGCCATGACCTTGCCCTTCTGAGGCGCTGAGGGCTTCTGCGAGGGGAGCGCCGGTTCCAGCATCGCCATCCCCATCCGCCCTGCATCGTCGCCGACGATCTTCGCGATTTCGCCGACCTGTTGTGTGTATGTTGCCACCGACATCTCCAGACGACCTACCTCCGTCTGGAGTTGCTGGAATTGCTGCTGTTCGTCGCTGAACCGCTGAACGTTCTCGCTCTCCTCGTCATAGCGTTCGGCGAGCACCCGTTCATTCGTTCTGGCCTCGGCGTACTGACGTTCCGCCGCTGCGATCGTGGCCGCCACAAACTGGGCGTCCAGGTCGGCAATCTCTTTTCCAAGCCGCCTCCTCTCGTCGTCAACCGCCGTAACGGCCGCATGACTTTCCGTGTACTGCCTGAGAAGCTCCGCTCTTCTGGCATTCAGCTCCATCAGCAGAGTCTCGAGAGACAGCCGCCCGGAAGACGGTGCCACATGGCGAACGCCTCCGCCCTCCGCCTGCACGTACTGACGCAGCGCCTCAGGGCTTTCAGCCAATTCACGAACCCCGTCGAGATACAGTTTAGCAGTGGAAGCAGCCTGTTGGGCCTGCCTGTAGTCCCTTTGGCATTCCTCATATCCCTGCCTGACGCTGGCACCGTCATCCAGGCCGCGAGAGACAGGCATCTTCCTGGCTCGGAACTCACGCAATTCCGCCGCCTTGGCTCTGAGCTCCGCCTCTCGCTGGTTCAGAAGCAACTCACAGATGTTCAATGCCTTTGTGGCGTCTTTTCGGTCGCTTTCCGATCGCGAAGTCATATACGCCTCGACGACCCGATTGACGACTTGGGCCGCCTCCTGCGGATACGGCGAAACGAAAGAGATGCTGATAATCTCGTCCTTCCTTCCGACGTCAACCACCATCATCTTGCGCAGGTAATTCAGTGGCACCTCGACATCAGCAAAGGTCCTCAGAGGCGGATCCTCGTCCGTTCCAAGTGCCGCTGCCAGAATCTCCCTGCTTCGCAGCACCTCGGCCTGCGTGTGCAGGTACTTGTCCGTCCGAGGGATCGCACCCGATTCGTATTGGCTGATCTGAATGCTCTCGCAGCGAAGATAGAGCTTGGCCGTGCTCGTATACGTCGGTACGGCGGCATCAATGTACACAAGACCTCCAGTCAGCGCCGCCACCACACATAGCAGTACGATCCAGCGACTTCGCCATATCGTTACAGCAAGACTCGCCGAGGTCGCTGTCAGCCGTGGCGCATCGATCAGGGGGTATACGGTCGTCCGCGTCGCCACCCTGTCTCTGCAGACGGCGCCGTTGTCGTCTGGCGTACCATGCGAATATGGGGGTCGCCTTCTTTCAATCATCGGCCGTCTCCAGAGAGGGTATTGCCGTCAGGGTCTGACTCTGCGACATGTCGAACTTCCGGTCACGCACGTGCGTTACAGGTACATACGACCTCGCCATCCGCCATGGCTGATCCTGAATTCCCTTGACACCCACGTGGATTCCTGATATGGAAACAAAAAGGCCCCGGTTACTGGAGTACAGACCTATGCGGTCAACCCGTGGCGGTCATCACTGGCTTGTTCGGAAGGTTCGTGGCCTAGAAACCGAAAAAGTCAGTCGGAACCAGTGACCGGGGGCTTTTTCTCGCTCAGGACTGTTGCCGCGTTGACAGGTCGGAGCTTCGCATCCACGGGCTCTCGCTCAATACGCGAGAGGTAGACGCCCTGTAGATGGACTCCGTCCCCGCTGGCTACATCTCGATTGTCTTACAATGCGGTAGGGAATACGTTCGCTTGCCGGTTCGCTCGTCCCAAGTGGCGCGCTCGATGTGAAACGCCGTTCGGTCCGCCATCACTGCACACGGACGCATCGGCCTATCACGCCATGACGCCTCACTTCTCCTTGCTGGCTACACGAGACGAACTGGACTTCCCGCACAATGTCAATCGCACACCATGTTACCAGCGTTGATGTCAGACGCATGTCTAATACCGTCGCACAAGGAACGGCGTCAACTGTGGAAACTACGTATTTGAATATAGGCAATATAACCCACACACACGCTGCTGACCAACACGACGGGGCACACGAAGGCGTGCAGATACTGATGTGCTGGCTTCTGTTACACGGCAGTGTGCAGGTGCCTTCTCCATCTATTCTACTATCGCTGGGTCTCGTATGTCGCATATTGCCCTCCCGTCGTTCACGACGACGCAGATGTAGCAGAACCCTGGCCACGCCGCAGGAGACCACGCCATGGGTCTCACGGCCATCGCTCCTCATTGATCCCATCAACGGCATGTGCAGCCGATGGCCAGGACACGGGACCCTATCCGCACTTCACGTCAGATTCTCCGCAGAAACAGTCCTGCCAGCATGGCGATCAGTGACAGGAGACAACACAGGTGGCTCATGGGCTTGCAGATTCTCGTCGTAATGACGTCTTCTCTGATGCCATCGGCACTCACTCTCGCAAGCCTCTCCAGCGCGGGAGCCCCCGGACCTGCCAGATGGTATTCCGCTGGATAAGGCCTGTTGAAATGTGCCGTGGCCATCCTGTCGTGATCGGGGTCCTCCAAACGCAACGAAAGGCGTTTGCTGTCGCCTATGGGGACTACGGCGCGGTATCGGCCCAGGCCGATTTCCTCAACGGCGACGTCACTGGCCGTCTCCCGTTCGTCCACAGTCTGGGCCCTGAATGCGACCCCCGTCACCGGCGCACCTGACGCGTCCAGACGCGTGATATCGATCGTCCATCGACTTTCGTCGTATCGCTGTTGCAGATGGAGGCCCTCCGTCGACTCCCGACGCAGGATGCCGCGCAAGGCCTGCGACCAGAAGCGTCCGAATTGGTTCCACGCGAGCCATTGCGAACCCCATTGCGCCGTGACGTCGCTGGTATAGGCCAGCGTCGAGCCCAGACCATACCGAGAAGCCGCCATAACCGGATCGCCCGAATGCGCAACGAGCAGCAATTGCGTCGCCGGTTTGGCCGTGGCCATGACATAACCGAAGACCACGGGCAGATCGGCGTCGCCCAAGCCGGAGAACAACGGATGGTCCGAAGTCCGAACCAGATTGAACACATCCTCTTTGACCGCCGAGCGAGACGTCTCCATCGTCTCTTTGGTGAAGATCTGAGGGATATTCGCCGGATCGGCGGTTTCGTAGTAGCGGCCCTTGCCGATTTCCGCAAGCGAGGCCAGCAGCGCACGATCCGCGTGGCCGAGGGCGATCGTTGAGACGGTGATCCTCGCGGTAGCCATGTCGGCAACGAGCCCCTGGTGATCGGCCGGCTGACTCTGGCCGTCACTGAGTATGATGACGTGCTTGATCTGGGCTGAAACACCCTGGAGCATTTGGAAAGCAGTGGCAATGCCGGGATACATAGACGTCCCACCGCCCGAGGCCAGCGTATCGATCGCATGCTTGACGGCGGTAGCCTCGGCCCTGCTGCGCATGGGGCTGACCACGAACGCCTGGCCGTCGAATCCCACCACACCGATCTGGTCCTGCGTTCCCAGCAGATCGACCGTGGCTTTGGCCGCCTGTCGGGCCAGCTCGATCGGCATCCCCTGCATACTGCCGGACTTGTCGATCACCAGGACCATTGCCACGGAAGGCTGCTGCGTCTCCTTCTCATAGCGACTGATCAGCGGCAAGACCTCTTCCACAGGGGTGTTGTGATAGCCGCCCAGTCCAAAACTGTTGTTCGAGCCGAACATGGCGAGCCCGCCGCCGAAATCGACGACGTAGCGTTTGAGCAACGCCATCTGACGGAGCGACAGATCCGTCGCCGGGACATTCGCCAGGATGACGGCATCGAATGCAAGCAGCGACGCCAAATCGTCGGGCAGGCCGCGCGTATCGCGCAGGTCGATCTCGAATCCCTGTTCGTCCATCGCCTTGGTGAACGGCCGCATTTCGCGCGGCGTCCCATGCAGGACAAGTATCCGTGGCTTGCCCCCTACAGTGACGGTGCAGCTCGCCGTATTATTGACCAGAAAGTGGTCGCATTCGGCGGTCAGTTCGGCGGTCCATTGGGTCGCCCCGGACGTGTTCATCGGGATGTCCAGATGGACGACATTGTCACTGTCGGGTTCGAGTTGGAGTTCGGTCCGCGAGACAACGACCGCTCGATTGAGAATGGTCAGCGTCGCGGGCATGCGCTGATTGGACCGAGCCTTGACTGTCATGCGAACGACTTCGCCGATGAACGCCCTGGTCGCGCTGGGCTCGATCGACTGGATACACGCCTCCGGTGTGCGCAGGCCCGACAGCTCGTGCATGCGCAGATCGATACGTTCGTTTTCCAGCAACACTACGGCGTCGGTCACATCCGCATGTGTGGGGCGGCCATCGGAGAAAAGGACGATCCGCCGGGCCTTGTTCGCAGGAAAACGCAGTCTCACGGCCAAGAGGGCGTCCGCCAATCGGCTGGCGCTGCGGAAATTGTCGTCCGGCGTCGTCCGGAGCCACCGATCCAATTGCGCGGCAGCCTCTTCCGTTCGCCTGCAATGCTTGACTCCATCTGCGACCAGAAACAACGACCAGGAGTCTGATGCGTGCAATCCATCGATGCATCGCTGGATCGTATCGACCGCCTCTCTGGCGTTGCGGAGGTCGATCGACTCGGAGACGTCCAGGATGAACGCCACATGCACGGCGTTGGAGTGCAGCCGTATGAAGGGCCGACACAATGCCAGGATCAACAGGACAATGGCGGCCAGACGCAATGCGATGGACGTATGTTTGAGCCGCCTCGGTCGGTCCACAAGGCTGTACCGCAGGGCGATCAGCATGGGCAACAGAACGACCAGCCACCAGAATGGTCTGAAACTTGCGACTTCCATTGCGTCATCCAACTTTGCGACGGTGGTACAGCACGCACTCGATCAGCAGCAGCAACAAGGCGATGACCGCCAGGACCGAAGACAGCGGTCGGCCCCGGTTCAATGGCAGGCTCGTATCAACGACATCACGGTTGTCGAGCAGGGTCTCCCCAGGGGCAAACAGACTCGCGCCCAGCGACCACTTGCCCGCCGTGTTCTCCAGGCTATGAAAGCCGGCCCTGCGGATGGGGCCGTAAGAAGGGCCGGCCACAGGGACCGATGCGATGTCGTCGCCAATGGTGACCGTCGTCGGTCCCTTGCCGCCGAGGACCTCCGGAAGATGAACCGAATCACCGACCGCACAGGCCGACGGCCACCTCTCCTGGCGACCCATCAGATGTCTGGCCCCGTTGTAGACGAGCACCGGAAACCATGCGCTGTAGTAGAACTCGGACTCGACCGGGTCCATGTTGATGACCAGGGCCAGACGCCCGCCCTGGCTCACCCGGTAGATCAGAGGCACCCGTGTCGACGTCTCCGCAATCACGAGACTGCCTTCAGGTGGCGTGACGTGCCGCGCTCCTGTGAAGGGGATGGAATCGATATCGCAATCGGCGAGGACCGGATGGTCTTCGATCTTGATTCGGGCCAGTACATCACTGATCTCCGAGCCGACCTGCCCACACCAGTCGGAGCCTGCGCGGAGGCCGAAGATGATCGCTCGATCGGCGTTCGGAATCACACCGTTGGTCAGGACGACATCGGCGTCGCTCCGCACATACTCCAATTCTCCGCTCGTTCCGGCAAATGCGTTGACGCTGTTCACGAGGAAGAAATCGTGGTCCGACTCCACGGCGACCTTCACCGGGCGTCTGGGCGGCAAGGCCATGAACGCCACGTTGTCATTCGCCAGCGCATCCTGCAGATCCAGCCTCGCGCGCCATCGCCCGGGACCGCCGGTCTCGATGCCAATGACCTCGGACATATTGATGCCGGGTTTGACGATCACGGGGATGACTTTGACGATCCTGTCTTCAGGGCCGTAGGTGACGACGATGTCGGTGGCGACATCTTCGTCGAAGGAAGAGGCCAGCCTGTAATAGAAGCCGACGCGCATCGGCTGGCCCTGGAACGGCAACAGATCACAGTTTACGAACCCGACATTGCCCTGGTTCGAGCCGACCTTGATCAATTCGATCGCCTGGTTGGCATCGGAGACGAAACGGCACCCGTCGCTGATGAGAAGCAGCCGACAGTGGTCCATCGCCGGTGCCCCGGCGACGAGCACGTCGAGAGCCTCCGGCCGAAACGGGCCATCTGACGGTTCGATGCTTCGGACCGCGTTGTGCAGTGTTTTGGGGCTGGTGGTAAAGTGGCTCTGGTATTGCACGTCCATAGACACGGTGGCCACCGCTGCCTGCTGATCGGCGTTGAGGCCGCGGATGATATCAGAAGCGATCTCCTTGGCGACGGCCAGGCGCGATCTGCCGTCGTCCAGCGCGTTCATCGAGGCACTGTTGTCGATGATAAGCAGCAGGTCCTGACGCTGATCGCGCCGCACCTGCGGTGCGGTCATCGCCAGAACAATGGCCAGCAACGCCAAGGCCATCAGCACCAGGCTCAACAGATCGCGAAGGCGGTGGAAGAACGCAGCGTTCTTCTTCTGATCGAGCACAGCTCGCCAGAGAAAGAACGCCGTCACCGACCTGCGCGCAGGGCGGACCTTGAGGAAATAGACGGCGATCAGCGGCAACAAACCCAGCAACGTCAGGAAATAGACCGGATACAGAAACGTCAAGAGACCAGCCCTCCACGCCTGAGAATGTTCTGAACCACCGTGTCGAAGGGGACGTCGTTCGTGGTTGAGACCAGGCCGATCCCAGACGCGGCACAGACTCCGCTCAGGCGCGCATTCCAGTCACGGACCGCCTGTTCATAGGCCCGGGCCTCAGATCGGGTAATCGTCAGCTTCCGCCGCTGCCCGCTCTCGATGCACTGAAGCTCCACGTC
>JAAYBA010000145.1 GCA_012719085.1 Planctomycetota bacterium | reverse complement strand
GCATCGGGCAAAGGCGGCACGGGCAAGACCACCGTGGCGACGAATCTGGCAAAGGTCTGCGCTGCGGCGGGCAAGCCGACGCAGTATCTCGATTGCGACGTGGAGGAGCCTAATGGGCACATCTTCCTGAAGCCGCAGATCGACAGACGCGAGGAAGTGACCGTCGAGGTGCCGCAGGTGGATGCCGCCAAGTGCATCGGGTGCGGCCGGTGCGGCCAGATCTGTCAGTACAGCGCCATCGTCTGCATCGGCGAAAAGGTGCTGACATTCGAGCAACTGTGCCACAGTTGCGGCGGATGCTGGCTGGTGTGTCCGGCCGAGGCGATCGAACGAAAGCCTTTGCGGATCGGCGAAATCGAGACCGGCTGGGCCGGTCCGCTGGGGTTCGTCTCCGGACGGCTGGAGATCGGCCACGTGCGAACGCCGTCGTTGATCCGTTCCGTCAAGCGACACATCCAGTCCGATAGGCTGGCCATCGTGGACGTGCCGCCGGGGACCTCGTGCCCGGTGGTCGCGGCGATCAAGGGCGTGGACTTCGTCCTTCTCGTGACGGAGCCGACACCGTTCGGGCTCAACGACCTGAAGCTGGCGATCGCCCTCGTGCGGGAAATGAAGCTGCCCTTCGCCGTGGCGATCAATCGCGACGGGATCGGCAACAACGAGACACAGGCGTACTGTGAAGCGGAAGGCGTCGAGATTGTGGTGAGGATTCCCGACGACCGGCGGATCGCGCAGGTGTATTCGGCCGGACAGATGATCGTCGATGCGCTGCCCGAGTATACCGAACGGTTCGGCGATCTGGCGACACGACTGGGGGCGCTCTGAATGAAAGAGATCGTAGTCATCAGCGGCAAAGGCGGAACGGGCAAGACGAGCCTCGTTGCGGCGTTCGCCAGCCTGGCACAGAACGCCGTGCTGGCCGACTGCGACGTGGACGCGGCGGACCTGCACCTGATCCTCAAGCCCGACGTGCGCGAGACTCACGACTTCAGCGGAGGCAAACTCGCCCGCATCGGCGCCGACAAGTGTATCGGCTGCGGCGAGTGCGAGCGCGTCTGCCGATTCGAGGCCGTATTGCTGAACGGGCCCGGCAACGAACTCGTGACCAGGACCTGCACGATCGATCCGGTGGCCTGCGAGGGCTGCGGCGTGTGCGTGCAGTTCTGCCCCGTCGATGCGATCGATTTCGAGGACGCGATCAACGGCCGGTGGTTCGTCTCCGAGACGCGATTCGGACCGATGGTCCACGCCCGGCTTGGCGCCGCCGAAGAGAACAGCGGAAAACTCGTCAGCCTGATCCGGAAACAAGCGAGGCGGATCGCCGGTGAGGGCGTAGGGGCGAATGATGATTCGCCCCTACTGTTGGTGGACGGTTCGCCCGGCATCGGCTGTCCGGTAATTGCATCGATCACCGGCGCGGACCTGGTCCTCGTGGTGACTGAGCCGACTCTTTCGGGCCGGCACGACCTCGACCGTGTGGCCCAACTGACGGCCCACTTCGGCATTCCGACGGCGGTGTGCGTCAACAAATGGGACATCAATCCCGACGTCACAGGAGCCATCGAGGCCGGCGCTCGGGACAAAGGGCTCGTCTTTGCCGGAAGGATCGACTACGATCCGGCGGTGACGAACGCCCAGGTGGCGGAAAAGACGATCATCGAGTATGCTCGGAACCGAACGGCCGCGCAGGTCGTTTCGGTATGGAGCGTTATCACGGACTTTTTGAAGACAACGAAGTAGGAGCAAAACAACGTGGCGAATCGCATCGGTCGCAGAATTCTCGTCATGAGCGGCAAAGGTGGCGTGGGCAAGAGCAGCATTGCGGTCAATCTGGCCGTCTGGCTCAGCGGACAGGGCCGGCGCGTCGGCCTGCTGGACATCGACATTCATGGCCCCAGCGTCCCGAAGCTGCTGCGGCTCGAAGGCACCCGACTGACGGCGTACGACGAGAAGATCGAGCCCGTCCT
>JAAYBA010000144.1 GCA_012719085.1 Planctomycetota bacterium | reverse complement strand
GACGGCCGGCTGGCCCGCCAGCTCGTGCTGCTCCAGGGCGCCGACATCAGCACGATCCACGCGTTCTGCAAGCGGGTCCTCAGCGAGAACTTCCACGAGGTCGCCCTCGATCCGGCGTTTCGCGTGATCGACGCCGACGAGGCCATGCTGCTCAAGGGCGAGGTGCTGGATGAGACGGTGACGTGGGCGTGGACGCAGCCGCACCTGGCCGCCGATCTCGAAGCGCTGCTGCGACGTCGTGACGTGCGCGACGGCGGCGGCTTTCTGTCGAGCGTGGTCTGGCTGCACGGCTTCCTCGACGGCGTCGCCTCGCGGGACGCCTGGTGCGAGCGGACGCGGCTCCTGGCCGAGGCGACCGACCCGCGCGCCGGCGACTTGGGCACGGCGCAAAAGCAGATCGTCGCCGAGACGCTCGAATCGATCCTGGCCCGCCTTCGCGCGGCGCAGCGACTCTATGAAACCGAATCGCCCGGTGGCAAATGGGGCGTTGCGCTCGAAGCGGACGTGATCGCGCCCATCGCCGCCTGTCGCGACCGTCTGGCCGGAGGCGATTGGGACGCCTGCGCCGAGGCGATTCGCAGTTTCGTCAAGCTGCGAGCGCCGGCGTTGAGAGGTTTCGACGCAGCCCTCGGCGATTTCATCAAGACCCTGCGGACCAAGGCGATGGACGACTTCGTGGCGCTGGGCGATCTGGCGATGGTCCATCCCGATTATATGGACGTGGTGGGCCGGAGCGTGGGGGGGCAGACGACGGCGCTGATCGAGATGGTCCGCCGGTTCGATGCGCTCTACACCCAACGCAAGAAGACGCTCAACGGTCTGGACTTCGCCGATCTGGAGCACTACGCGCTGCGCGTGCTGACGAAGCCGGCCGAGTCGGGCGACGGCACCGTGCCGTCCGAGACGGCCCTGGGCCTGCGCGACCGCTACAAGCACATCTTCGTCGATGAGTACCAGGACATCAACCCCATCCAGCAGGCGATCCTCGACGCCCTCAGTTCGGGCGACAACGTCTTCGTCGTCGGCGACGTCAAGCAGAGCATCTACGCCTTTCGTGGGGCCGAGCCGACGATCTTTCTGCAACGGCTGCGGGCCTCGGCGTCGAGCGAGGCGGCGCGCGGGCTTCGCGTGGATCTGAACTACAACTTCCGTTCGGCCAAGGGGATTCTCGATTTCGTCAATCTTGTGTTCGGTCGGATCATGACGGCCGAGCTGGCGAACATCGACTACGACGAGGCGGCCCGCCTGCGGCCGGGAGCCGAGGCCGCCGATTCGACCCCCGTGCCGCTCGTCGAGTTGCACATCCTCGATGAGAAGGCCGAAGACCCGAACGCGAACCAGGACGAGGGCAACGGCGAGGCCGGCAGCACCGAGGTGGTGCGGCCCCGCCAGAGGCAGGCGGCCCTGATCGCACAAAGGATTCGCCAGATCGTCGGCGTCGAGCCAGGGCAGCCGGCGATGCAGATCTTTGACAAGGACGCCGGTGGCCGGCGCGACGTCGAATATCGTGACATCGTCGTGCTGATGCGCTCGCTGGCGGTCAAGGCCAACGATTACGTCGAGGTCCTCCGCCTGGCGGGTATCCCCGTCAGTTGCGATGCGACCGCCGGCTACTTCGAGACGACCGAGATCGCCGACGTGCTCTGCCTGCTCAAGGTCCTCGACAATCCCAAGCGTGACATCGAGCTGGCCGCCGTGCTGCGGGGGCCGTTCTTCCGATTTGCCGACAGCGAACTGGCGACGATTCGCATCGCTGCCCACGAGACGATGCCATCCGCCGATTTCCATACCTCGGCGATCCGATATCACGACAGCGGCGCCGACGCGGCCCTGGCCGACAAGCTGCGAAAGGCGTTTGCTACGCTCGAACGCTGGCGCCAAATGGCCCGGCGGGGCCAGTTGGCCGACCTGCTCTGGCGGATCTATCGTGAGACGCAGTTGATCGCCTTCGTCTGCGCGCTGCCCAACGGCCAGGCCCGCAAGGCCAACCTGCTCGAACTGCATGACCGGGCGATCCAATTCGAGGGCTTTGCCAGCAGCGCGGGCGTGCCGTCGCTGACGCGGTTCGTCGCGTTCGTCGAGAAGCTCCAGGAGGCCGGGCAGGACTGGACGCCGTCGGAGCCGGCCGGCGCGGGCAACGCCGTCCGCATCCTCAGCGTCCACAAGAGCAAGGGGCTCGAATTCCCCATCGTGTTTCTGGCCGAGTTGGACAGCGAGTTCAACTTGCGCGATGTGCGGAGCGACCTGGTCGCCGATACCGATTACACGCTCGGCTTGCGCGTGATCGACGCCCGCTCGAACGCCAAGCTGCCGACGCTGGCGCATCAGGTGATCGCCGAGAAGAAGCGGGCCGTGACGTTGGCAGAGGAGATGCGGATTCTCTACGTCGCGATGACGCGGGCGAAGGACCGGCTGATCGTCACCGCCTCGCAGAAGCGGACCGATTGCGGCAGGGTGCTGGCGAAGGGCCTGCTGCTGAGCGATCCGGCTGTGCCGTCGTGGCTGCTCAAGAGTGCGCGGAGCCCGATGGAGTGGCTGCTGTACGGACTGGCCGATCAGCGGGCCCTGCACGAGGCGTTCGAGACGCACCTGACGCCGCCGGTTGACGATGCGGCCCTGTTCGAATTGCACGTGCACCGGGCCGACGCGATGCAGCAGTTGACGCAGCAGGTCCGGGCCCTTCGCGACCGCAAGCGGGCGGCCGCCGCGAAGCCGAAGGCCAAGGTCCGTCCCGATGCACAGAGCCGGGCGCTGCTGGCCGAGTTGAAGGACCGCCTGGACTGGCGGTATCCGTTCGCCTGGGCCACGCGCGAGGCGGCCAAGCAGTCGGTCACCGCGCTGACGCACCACGATGACGAGTTTGCTCGCTTGGACTACTCTCGCGCGCTGGATCGTCGGCCGCTGGCGCTCGTTGCGTCCGATCCGGCCGCCGTGCCGCCGGGCTCGGCCCGACAGATCGGCACGGCGGTGCATCTGGTGATCTCCAGCGTCGACTTGGCGCAGCCGGTGACGCGTCAGTCCCTCGAACGCACCCGCGACCGGCTCGTCGAAACCGGCGCGATCGTGTCCGACGTCGCCGCCGCGATCGACCTCGATGCGATCCTGTCCTTCTTCGAGAGCGAGCTTGGCGCGCTGGCGCTGGATGGGGACAATGCGGTCCATCGCGAGTGGCCTTTCACGTTCGGCCTGCGGGTCGGCGAGCCCGAGGCGAGCGAGCTGGTCGTCGTGCAGGGGATCATCGACATGCTGGTGCAGACGCCCGACGGCCTCGTCGTGATCGACTTCAAGAGCGACCGGGTCACGGGCGAGCAGATCGCGCCGCGGGCCGAGGCCTATCGCGGCCAGTTGGACTTGTACGGCCGGGCGGCGAGTGACATCCTTCAGTGTCCCGTCCGGCAAAAATGGCTCTATTTCCTGACGCCACAGACGGCCTTGGCGGTATCGACATGATGCAGCTATCGAAATTCGGTCGGCAGATCGCGGTCCAGTCGGGCATCGGGCAGCTCATGGACGATCTCGGCGCTGCGGCGTCGCAGCCGGGGCCGGTCTACATGCTCGGCGGCGGCAATCCCGCGCAGATCCCCGAGGTCGAGCGATGCTTTCGCGCCGGCACCACGGCGCTGCTCGCCGACGGGCGGCGTTTCGAGCGGGCGGTGGGTCAGTACGATCCGCCGGAAGGCGACCGCGAATTCATCGCCGCCCTGGCCGATCTGCTGCGCGAGCAGTTCGGCTGGGACATCGGCCTGCGCCACATCGCGCTGACCAACGGCAGCCAGTTGGCGTTCTTCATCCTGTTCAATCTCTTCGCGGGCGAGCAGGACGACGGGACGGTGAAGAAGGTGCTGTTTCCGCTGACGCCCGAATACATCGGCTACTGCGACGTGATGCTGGCGCCGAACGCGTTCACCGCGATCCGGCCACGGATCGAGATGCTCGACGAGCACCTGTTTAAATACCATATCGACTTCGACCGGCTGACCGTGGCCGACGACGTCGGCGCGATCTGCGTTTCGCGGCCGACGAATCCGAGCGGCAACGTGCTGACCAATGACGAGTTGCGCCGGCTGGGCGACCTGGCCCGCGACAGGGGCGTCCCGCTGATCGTGGACAACGCCTACGGCCTGCCGTTTCCGCATATCGTCTTCAACGAGGCCGAGCCTCTCTGGAACGAGCACACGATCGTGTGCATGAGCCTCTCGAAGCTGGGGCTGCCGGCGGTGCGGACGGGGATCGTTATCGCGCGCGAGGAGATCGTCGAGGCGGTCGCGCGGGCCAACGCCGTGATGAGCCTGGCGCCGGGCGGCCTGGGCACGGCGCTCGTGACCGACCTGGTCCGCTCAGGCGAGATCCTTCGACTCAGCCGTGAGGTGATCGCGCCGTTCTACGAGCGCAAGGCCCGCCAGGCCGTCGAGCACCTCGCCCGCCGTCTCGACGGAATCGATTATCGCCTGCACCGGCCGGAAGGGGCGTTCTTCCTCTGGCTGTGGCTGCCGGGCCTGCCGATCTCCTGCCGGCGGCTCTACGAGCGGCTCAAGGCCCGCAACGTGATCGTCGTGCCCGGCCACTACTTCTTCCCCGGCCTGGCCGAGCCGTGGTCCCACGCGAACGAGTGCCTCCGCATCAGCTATGCTCAGGACGACGCCACCGTCGCCGCCGGCCTCGACCGCATCGCCGAGGAAATCCGCCGCGCATGCTGCGCCCCATGATGTTGTAGCACGCATCCGATCCTGCTGCATATCACGTCGAGATGGCCTCCGTGCTGCTACACTTGCAGGCGGGACGATGTGTGTGGAATGCGGCGACTGTTGTTCTTGTCACCCCGAGCGTAGTCGAGGGGTCTGGCTATAGGCAGGTACGCTGCTGATTCGCCGCCAGATTCCTCGACTACGCTCGGAATGACAAAGTCGTGGCCTGGATGCTCCTGTGTGAAGGAGGCGGGGTGAAATATCGGCTGCCTCTGCTGCGCCGTGTCATGGGCCTGCAGTCGGGGCCTGTTCTTTGAGTCCGACTCCAACCGGACCGAGGATCGGTTTGTCGAGGATCTTGCCTTTGTCGGTGACCCATTCGTTTTTGGTGTAGTCGAAGGGGATGGCGATGAGGCGGTCCGGCGTGATGCGGAAGACGGTGACTTCGTCGGGTGAGTTCGGGGCGGGACTGGGCAGTTGGACGAAGTCGATCTGGCGGTAGCGGGTCACCTTGGCCTTGTGGTAGTGGCCGCCGAGGATGCAGAGCACGTTGGCCTCGCCGAGGGCATCGACGAACTCGTCGCGGTTGGTGATCGCGTCGAAGCACAGATGCGTCGCGACGATGACGGGTTTGCCCTTGGGCACGTTTGCCAGCGTCTCGCGGAGGTAGTCCAGAGCTTTTTGGGAGATCGGCTGGGCCGGATTGTTGAGGCTCTCGTCGTATTCGCTGAACAGCGCGACGAACAGCACGCCGCCTTGCTCGAAGGTGTATCGCAGGGCGCCGTGGCGGGCGACGAGCCAGTCGAGTACCGTTCGTGTGGGCGAGTTGCCGCCGATGTCGTGGTTGCCGGCGACGTCGTAGCTGGGGAACTTCAGCCGCCTGGTGACGCGTTGCTCGTAGGCTTCCCGGGCCGCCTGGCTGGGCCATTCGGTGAGGTCACCCAATCCGAAGACGAACGCTGGCTCGGCGACGGCGCCGCCGACCGATTCGGGCCAGGCCCGGCCCGGCAGGGCGTTCATCGCGTCGATGGCGCCGATCAGGTGATCGGCATTGCCGTCGACCTGTACGTGCTGATCCGACCAGCCGAAGAAGGTCAGCGCCCGTCCCTCGGCCGCGCCCGGCCAACTGGTGCAGGCGACCAGGGCATCGTACTCGGCCCGGCTGATGGCGATCATGCAGCCGTGACGGACCTTGGGCGGCAGGCTGTATTTGTCCCAATCGCTGAAGAAGGTATAGCCGGAGATCTGGTGCCACGGCCCGTCCAGATTCGCGGCCACCGACAGGCCGTAGGAGACGCCCGGATACTGCTCGTAGTAGAGGTACCAGACCTTGCCGTCGGGCGACGGAATCAAAGTCGGTGCCTCGCGGAAGTTCGGGCTGATCGGCGCGGATGGTTCGCCGTACGGACCGAGCAACGCCGGAGCGGAGCTGATTCGAATGGTCTTGCCGGTCGGCCAGTCGAGCGTGGGGTAGCGCTCGTCCTTGACGATGGCGTAGTAGCGATCCACCTGCTTGCGGATGATCACGTCGATCGTCGCCATGTCCCAGTCGAACAGCCGTCGCGGTGGATCGGAGAAAGTCTTGAGGTCTTTCGACGTGAGGTACAAGGTTCGCTGGCTGGCCCAGTAACGTTCGGGGTCCTGGGGCGTGCCGTGCTGGTGCGGCGTGTGCCAGGTCAGAACGTACTGCGACGAATCGACGTCGTAGAACAGCTTCGGCGCGCCGATTCGCGGCAGCGCCTGCGCGTAGCCGGGCGTGCGCGGCAGGTCGGGCGTCACGTCGCTGTAGCGTTCCCAGCGGATCAGGTCGTCGGAGGTCCAGAAGTTGATGTCGGGCGCCGAGTCGTTGCGATTGCCCACGAGGTAATACCGCCCATCGTGGCCCTTGCAGATGTCCGGATGGCCGCGATAGTCGTCGCAGACGCGCCGGCCGTCGTTCAGGGCGGTCCAGTGCAGGCCGTCGAGGCTGACCGAATAATACAGCCGCCCGTAATCCTCATGCACCATGTGGGCGAACAGATACGCCTGATGAACTGGTTCGATTCCTTTCGCCTGCCCCGGCGGATCTGGTTGCTGTGCACCAGCCGTGCCGACCGACAGCAGGACCATCCCAATCGCAACGCCAACATGCCAATGTCTCATCGGTCTTCTCCACACGTCTTCAGGTATCCGATCCATTGTCGATGTCATGGCAGGGGGGGCGGGCCGTCGAAGAGGCCTTTGAGTTCCTTCACGTGCTCGGCGGCGACCCAGCCGGCCATGCCTTTGCGCCAGACGAGCGTTTGCGGCGTGAGCCGGCCACTCTCGATGTGCTGCCGCATCGCCGCCAGATCGAACGGCCCCGCCTGCTGGCCCTCGAAGGCCGCGTAGAAGGGGCCCGACTGCGGCAGCGGCGGGGGTGCGGCGCCCTGGTCCGCCATCGCCTGGCCCATCTGATTGGCCATCGCGAACCCCATGCCCATGCCCATGCCTCCGCCGGCCATGCCGCCGGGGTTCTTGGCCGCCTCCTCCATCGCGTTGGCCGCCTGGAACTGCGTGTACTTGTGCAGGTCGCCGATCGCGCCCATGCTCGTTCGCTTATCGAGCGCCTCTTCGACCGTCGGCGGCAGTGAGATGTTCTCGACCAGCATGGTGGTCAGTTCGAGCCCGTAGTTGGTGAACTCCTGCTTGATCCGCTCGGTGACGAACTGCCCCAGTTCCTCATAGTTGGCCGCCAGGTCGAGCACGGGGATCTTGCTCTCGGCGAGGACGTCGGCGAATCGCGAGACGATCAGGTTGCGGAGCTGATCGGTGATCTCGCCGGTGGTGAAGTGCCCGTCGGTGCCGACGATCTCGCGGAGGAGCACCTGCGGGTCGCTGACGCGCACGACGTACGTTCCAAACGCCCGCAGCCGCACCGGGCCGAACTCCGCGTCGCGCAGCGTGATGGGGTGTTTCGTGCCCCACTTCAGATCGGTGAATCGCCGCATGTTGACGAAATACACCTCGGCCTTGAACGGGCTGTGGAACCCGTGCTTCCAGCCCATCAGGGTCGAGAGGATCGGCAGGTTGTCGGTCTCCAGCGTGTACATGCCCGGCTCGAAGACGTCGGCGATCTGGCCCTTGTTGACGAAGATCGCCTTCTGGGCCTCGCGCACCGTCAGGCGCGCCCCCATCTTGATCTCGTTG
>JAAYBA010000143.1 GCA_012719085.1 Planctomycetota bacterium | reverse complement strand
TGGCAGTCGAGAGGTTGCTCGGTGTCGTTCCTCATCGCGTCCAGCGCGCGCTTCTTCGCCGCTTCGATCTCCTCGCCGGAGGGGTTGTCCATGCTGACGCCCAGCCGGGCCATGTGCGAGGAGAGCCCCTCCATGTACTTGGCCCGCAGATGATTGCGAATCGCCGCCCGGCCGATGTTCGCCACCTCGTCCCACTGCATCTCCTCGACGTAGTCCTTGCACTGAAAGAACAGGCGCGTCACGCCGACATCGGGCAGCGACTGGCGGGCCACCTCGTCTGGGGAGACCCCAAATGTCCCGGCCAGGGCTGACAAGTCCTTATACCAGTCTTCGTCGATCCGCAGTGTGATCGATTTGCTTTTCGCCATGCTCGTCTCCTTGCATCGACATAATCCGGGATTCTACCGTTCCCGCGTGGCCCGACGCAACAGAAATCAGGCCCGTTCGCAGAGGCCAAGGGCCAGGTTCCCTTCGCCCGCACCTCCGGATGCTCTTGCGAGCACACGGCGAAGGGGGTGAATAATCGTTCGCCCCTACTTGAACCGTCGCGGTTTTTCGCGTAGAGAAGAACAATTTGAAGGCCCTCGACGTATCAACGGGGTTTTGTCTCATGGACAAAGATCAGTCCGGCCGACGGGGCCGGTTGTGGGGGGCCTACCGAGGGTTGTTTGCGAACAGGGGAACGTCTTTATGGCGACAGATGTCAAACAGATCGGCGAGATGGTGCAGGCCCGCAGCGAGTTCGTGCGGACGCTGCTGACTGAAATGGACAAGGTCATCGTGGGCCAGCGCTACATGCTCGAACGGATGCTGATCGGCCTGCTGGCCAACGGGCACATCCTGCTGGAGGGTGTTCCGGGCCTGGCCAAGACGCTGGCGGTGACGGTGCTGTCCAAGGCCATCGATGCGGACTTCCGGCGGATTCAGTTCACTCCCGACCTGCTGCCGGCCGATCTTATCGGAACCCAGATCTACCGCCAGAGCGACGGCCAGTTCTACACGCGCAAGGGCCCGATCTTCGCCAACATCATCCTGGCCGACGAGATCAACCGCGCCCCGGCCAAGGTCCAGAGCGCGCTGCTCGAATCCATGCAGGAACGCCAGGTGTCGATCGGCGAGGAGACCTTCGCGCTGCCGACGCCGTTCCTGGTGCTGGCGACGCAGAATCCGATCGAGCAGGAGGGGACGTATCCCTTGCCCGAGGCGCAGTTGGACCGGTTCATGCTGAAGCTCAAGATCGATTACCCGGACAAGAACCAGGAGCGGCTAATCCTCGACCGCATGGCGGTGACGGACAAGAAGCTCGACGTTCGTCCGGTCATCAAGCCGGCGGACATCGCCGAGGTCCGCTCGATCATCGACGAGATCTACATCGACGACAAGGTCAAGGACTACATCGTCGATATCGTCTGCGCCACACGCGATCCGCAGAAGTACGGCCTGAAGCTGGCCAACCTCATCAGCTACGGCGCCTCGCCGCGGGCGACGATCTACCTGGCGGTGGCGGCCAAGGCCCACGCGTTCATCCAGCAGCGCGGCTATGTCACCCCGCAGGACGTCAAGAGCGTCGGCCTCGATGTGCTGCGGCACCGCGTGATCGTCAGCTACGAGGCCGAGGCCGAAGACAAGACCAGTGAGGACGTCATCAAGACGATCTTCGACAGTATTGAAGTGCCGTAGAGGGAGTTTGAAGTGTGACGTTTGAAGTGTGAAGTGTGAAGTCACCTCACTTGAAACTTCAAACTTGAGACTTGAAACTGGGTTATGATTCCCGAAGAGCTCATCAAACGAATTCGGCAGATTCAGATCTACACCTCGCGGGCGGTGGACGCCAGCTTTGCAGGCCAGTACGAGAGCGTGTTCAAAGGCCGGGGCATGCAGTTCGACGAGGTCCGCGAGTACATGCCGGGCGATGAGATTCGTACGATCGACTGGAACGTCACCGCGCGGACGGGCAGGCCCTTCATCAAGCGGTTCGTCGAAGAGCGCGAGATGACGGTGCTGTTCGCGGTGGACCTGAGCGCCTCGGGCGAGTTCGGCACCGTCAGCAAGCTCAAGAACGAGCTGGCCGCCGAGTTTTGCGCGGTGCTGGCCTTCGCCGCCGCCAAGAACAACGACAAGGTGGGACTGCTGATCTTCACCGACCGGATCGAGTTGTTCATCCCGCCCAAGAAGGGCAGCCGGCACATCCTGCGATTGATTCGCGAACTGCTGGGCTTTACGATGCCCAAGCGGAGGACGAACATCCCGCTGGCCCTCGACTACGTCGCCAAGGTGCTGCGCAAACGGGCGACGGTGTTTCTCGTTTCCGACTTCATCGAGACCGATTTCCGCAAGCCGCTGAGTCTGCTGAACAAGCGGCACGACGTCATCGCGGTTCCCGTCCGCGACCGCGTCGAGATCGCCATGCCGGCGGTCGGTCTGATCGAGGTCCAGGACGCCGAAACGGGCCAGATCATGCTCGTGGACACGTCGAGCAAACGGTTTCGGGCTCAATACGGCGACCACAGCTCTCGCCGGTTCAACGAGCTGAAGAACGCGCTTCGGTCCATCAACGTCGATCTGATTCCGATTGCGACGGACAAGCCGTACATCAACGATTTGATCCAGTTCTTTCACATGCGACATCGCCGGCACTGACGCCTGAGTCGGTGCCGCGCCGTGCGGAGACAGAAGAAACGATGGCAGAGAAACTCGATTTTTCGCTTCCCGAAAAGAAGGGCAACGGCTTGGTGGGCCAGACCCTGATGGTCCTGCTTCTGGTGGCGTTGACGGCGCTGGCGGCGGCCAATCTGGCGGTGACGGTTCGGAATGCGAGACCGCAGAGCAAGCCGGTGCACCAGGGTCTCTCGTCGGAGCAGGTCAGGCAACTGGCGGCCAAGCTGGGCCAGCGCGGCCTGCACCTGGAGGCGGCGGGCCTCTGGCGCGACTACGCCGCGTTGCCCGACCTGGCGGCGGCCGAACGGGCCAAGGCACTGTTCCAGGCCGGCGTGTCGCTGGAGAAAGCCGGACAATACGCCCAGGCCATCGAGCAGTACTACCGAAGCGAGCTGGCGGCCCCGCTCGATGAGTTGGCCGGGCAGATCAACACGCACGTCAAGCAGTGCTTCGAATCGCTCGGCAAGTTCGCGGCGTTGCGCTACGAGTTGATGGACCGAACCAGTCTGAACCCTGCCGAGACGGCGGGGGGGAAGATCGTTGCCGAGATCGGACCTGAGAAGATCACCGAGGCTGCTCTCGATGCGATGATCGAGCGCAGCATCGAGAACCAACTGGTGTCCGTGAAGGCGTTCATGTCGCCCGAGCAGGCCGGCGAGCAGAAGAAGCGCCTGCTGGAACAATCTCGCACGCCCCAGGCCCGGCAGCAGTTCCTCCAAAGCTGGCTGGCTCAGGAGATCCTGTACCGTCAAGCGCTGGACGAAGGACTGGCCGACAAGGCCGAGACGAAACAGGTGCTGGCGGATGTGACGCGAGGTGTGCTGAGTCAGCAGTTGAT
>JAAYBA010000015.1 GCA_012719085.1 Planctomycetota bacterium | reverse complement strand
TGCTCAGGCAGTTGAATTCGCCGATCTACCGCTGGCCGGGTGGAAACTTCGTCAGCGGCTACAACTGGCGAGACGGCGTCGGCCCGCGCGACAAGCGGCCGCCCCGAAGAAACCCGGCGTGGCGCGGCGTCGAACACAACGATTTCGGACTCGATGAGTTCCTGCTGTTCTGCAACCAGATCGGGACCGAGCCGATGATCGCGGTCAACGCCGGTTTCGGCGACGACTATTCGGCGGCGCAGCAGGTCGAGTACGTCAACGGCTCGCCCGAAACGCTGATGGGCCGCTGGCGCACCGAAAACGGGCACACGGAACCCTACGATGTCACGTGGTGGTGCGTAGGCAACGAAATGTACGGCGACTGGCAGCTTGGCCATATGGCGCTGAATCACTACGTGCTCAAGCACAACCTGTTCGCCAAGGCGATGCGGGCCGTGGACCCGGAGATCAAGCTCATCGGCGTCGGCGCCGTCGGCAGTTGGACTCAGGGCATGTTCGAGCACTGCGCCGAGACGATGGACCTGATCAGCGAGCACTTCTATTGCCAGGAGCGAGAGTCGGTGCCCGACCACGTCCGGCAGATCCCCGATTCCGTTCGACGGATCGCCGATGCGCATCGTCGCTACAGGGACAGAATCGATTCGCTCGAGGGCAAGAACATCCGCATCGCGCTCGACGAGTGGAACTACTGGTACGGCCCGCACGTCTTCGGCGAGTTGGGCACGCGCTATTTCCTCAAGGACGCCCTGGGCATCGCGGCCGGCGTGCACGAGATGGCGCGAAACAGCGACCTGTACTTCATGGCCAACTACGCCCAGACGGTCAACGTCATCGGCGCGATCAAAACGACCAAGACGGCGGCCGCCTTCGAAACCACCGGCCTGGTCCTGAAGCTGTACCGGAATCACTTCGGCGAGGTCCCCCTCGCTGTGAGCGGTGAAACGTATGGGCTGGACGTCGCCGCCGCATGGACCGCCGACAAGAAGGCGATCACCGTCGCCATCGTGAACCCCACGGAAGCGCCGTACGATGTCACGCTGGCCCTGGAGGCCGCCGATCTGACCGGGCAGGGTCGCTGCTGGACGATCGCCCACGAAGACCCGATGGTCTACAACGATCCGGGGCAAGCGCCGAAGGTGGCGATCGAAGAGGAATCGGTTTCCGGCGTATCCAACACACTGATCTCACCGGCCTACAGCATCCGACTCTACAGACTCCAGGTCCGCTGAGACGGGAGAGACATCATGGGATCGCACTTCAGCCGGTTGGAGGAGGCCAGCGGCTATTGCGGCAAGTGCCTCAAGCAGGTGCCGGTCGGGCGGCCGGGGATTCGCCACGGCCCTCACCTGATTCTGACGTTGCTGACCGGCTTCTGGGCGATCGTCTGGATCCGCGACGCCCGACGGCCCCGACCGTGGCAATGCCTCGAATGTGGGGCCGAAGTGTACAAGATCATGAGCGACCCGTTCGCGAAGATCAAAAATCAAAAATGAAAGATCAAAATTGCGGAATGCCCGCCAAGCGGGCATGACTTCCTTAGTTCTACATTTTGACTTTTGCACTTTGATTCTCTCTCGATGCGGCCTTGCATCGTGAGGTCATCCATGCAGATAGGAGATGTTAACGTTATGGAATGCAAGAAGGACAGGAACCTCACCAACTGCAACTGCTCCTATCCCGGCTGCGGCAACAAAGGCATCTGCTGTGACTGCCTGAGCAATCATCTTGCGTCGAAGCAACTGCCGGCCTGCTGCTTCCCCGACGACGTCGAACGGACCTACGACCGCAGCTTTAAGGCCTTCGCCAAAGCCTGGAACCTATAGCCAGAGCGTGGCAACACGCTTGTTGTGCGTTTGTCTCCCGATTCCACCGGCGAAGGAGTCCGTCGCTATGTGCCGGCGTCGTAGTAGACGAGGTAGTCGCCTTCGTGGTTGCTGGGCGTCAGGTCGTTCCACTTGACGAAGCGGACGGAGCCGTCGAGGTAGCCGACGGCCAGGCCGTCCGGCGCCGGGTGCATCGGCTGGCCGACCCCATGCTGGAACGTGCCGCGGATGTGCGAGCCGTACCAGGCGGGCCAGTTGCCCGAGCCGCCGACGGCGTCGTAGCGGTTGTAGCAGAAGCAGGTGACCAGCGTATTGGACGTGGCCCGGTCGGAGATCTTCTTCGGCGTGATGTACTTGCGGCCGGTTTCTTTGTCGGTCCAGTCGCCTCGATTGCCCCAGTAGATCCAGCCGACCTGCGTCGCCTCGACCATCGGGCGCGGGGCCGGCAGCGGGCTGAGCCAGCCTTCCTGGCCCTCGAAGTGCTTGCGGGCCGTCTCGCAGGTGGCGTGCTTCTCGGTCAGCCCGTAGCGGCCGAAGGCCATCATCGTTTTGTAGTTGATCAGGGTCAGCAGATCGGCGTTGTCCCACTCCTCGCTGTAGCCGGGAGCGGACTTGTCAATAACGTTGCCCTCCGGCAGAAACCCATCATAGTCACCGGCGTACATCTGGCCGACCAGCAGGCCCTGATGCAGGTTGTTCTGGCAGGCCACCCGACGCGCATGCTCCTTCGCCCTGCCCAGCACCGGCATCATGATGGCCATCAACAATGCGATGATCGAAATGACCACCAGCAGCTCGATAAGCGTGAACCCCTGCGTGCGCGGTTGTGTGTATCTGTAGATAGACATTCCGTGCCCTCTCTTGCGTGAGTGTTTGTCATTCAGCGATGATGCTACTGTTCTACGCGCTGCCGGCGCTCTTTCAGCTCGCGCCAGTTCGTCAGGACGATGCCCTCGGATTCGATGAACGCCTTGATCTCAGGATCGGTCATCAGACGCAATTCCGCCTGACGCGCCGGACCCGAACCCGAGATGTGCGAAAAGACCTCCGTCGGCTCGGTGCAGTGGACGATGATCTGCGTGACGCCCGGCTGCATCTGGCGCAACAGAGCGATCAACTCGCTCTTTCGCTGTTCGTACTGGGGTCCTTTCGTCGGCTGCGTCACGAGGTCGTCAATCACGGGCAATCCTGCGTTCCACAGTTGCTCAGAGAGAGACCGCAGCAGGGGCTTGAACAGGCCGGCCTCGGCGCCGATGTGCTGCATGTGCCCGCCGAACATGAGGATCGGGATGTTCTTCTCGATGCCAACCTTCATATAGCGCTCGACGAACTGAGGAAGGAAGCATGTCCCCATGTGACTGTCGAGATGCGTCGGGCGAATACCCACCGCGAGGGCCTTGTCGACCTGGGCGCGCATCTCGGCTTCGATTTCATCGGCGCCGGCGTGGGCTGCGACGTCGGCCACACCGCGCCAGAGGTAGCCATGTTCATCGACAAGTCCCGGCACGACCGATGCACCCGCGACGGGCCCCCACCGGTAGTTCTTCCACTCGCTCGTCAGCGTCAGGTGCACGCCCGCATCGACCTGCGGATTGTCTCGTAGCCGGGCGGCGCATTCGGGAACCCACGAGCACGGCATCATGACGCTCAGCGACGTGGCAACGCCCTCCTCGACGGCCTTGCGCGCCCCGACGTTGGAATCATGGGACATGCCCGCATCATCCACATGGAAGATGACGACCTTCGCCCCCGCCGGCCATCCAAGCCGCTCGGCATACGTCCGTTCCAGGCCGTGCGTCACCGTTGATCCTCCCGAAATCAGCATCAGCGCAAAAACGCCAAGCATCGCCGGTCGTGCCATTGGCTTCATCAGATTGCCATCCTGCATAATCGATTCCCTCTGAAGACAGATGGTGGGCATGGCCCACCCTACGGCTCTTGGTGATAGGGCGTCACGATCTGGCCGCCCGGGTCCTTGAGATACATGTAGGCCAGACTCGTCTCACTGCGATCGGAGTCGTGGAGATGGGCGGCAAAGGCGTCGGCATCGAAGAACACCTCCGGCGGCTCCTTCGCATAGGTGATCAACGCATCGACGCAGAACCCCTCGGCCGGGTCCCAGATCCGCAGGCCCACCGGCAGCCGGCTCTCGCGCAGCGCGTAGATCCGCACCCACCCCGGACTGACCACCGACTGGGCATCGAACACGACGAGGTCTTCGCCGAGCGCCGCCTCGGCGTTCATCGCCGGCGTCACTTCCAGCAGCTTGCCTTCGGACAGACTGCGGATCACCGTCTCCAGCGAGAACTCCTCGGAGCTGGCCAGAATACCGATGATGTCGGCGGCGGTCCGGTCCGCTTCCACCTCCTCGCGGCTTCGCACGTCGAACGCATGGGTCACCTGCCCCTCACGGCCGAAGAGGACCTGTGGCCCCACGCGCATCCGAGCGTGGCCGCCTTTGCCCATCCACAACTCGAACTGCCGGGGCTCGGCCAGCGCGCCGTCCCGCATATAGATGGACGCATAGAAGAACGGGACCGACTGAAAGCGTTGTGTGACCTCGGCCCAGGCGACGCCGCCGCCGGAGAGCATCGCGCCGAAATGGCCGACGAGAACGCCCAACGCCAGGAGAATGACCGCCGCCGCGGCCCATCGGACCGGGCGGCTCTCGAAGGCCAGGCCCCAGTAGTCCGGACGACGCGACGCGGCCGAGCGATCGTATGCCTCGCGCATCCGCTCCCGAACGCACTGGTCCGCCGCACCATCGACCTCGATCGACGCCTCTTTCAACACTCTCTCGATATCCTCATTGGGTTTCATTGCACCACCTCGTCATCCCGAAGGAAACAGCAACAGTCAAAAAGCAAAGAGCAGTCCGCCGTTTTGTTTTCTTCGGAGTTTCAAGTTTGAAGTTTTACGTTTGAAGTACCTTCACACTTCAGACTTCACACTCGAGACTTCACACTTCAAACTTGAGACTTCCACTTTGCGTTTTGCACTTTGCACTTTGATCTTCATTCAGGGCCGAACGGAGCTTGTCCAGGCCGTAACGGTAGCGGCTCTGCACCGTCTTGATCGACGCCTGCTGCCACTCGGCGATCTCGCGAAACGTCATATCGCCATACACGTGCAGCGTGATGACCTCGCGCTGCTCGGCGGGCAACTCCGCCATCGCGCCGCTGACGCGCTCGAACTGCTCGCTGAGCACCATCCAGCGTTCTCCGCCTGCGGCGGACTCGTCCGGCGACGGCAGATCGGCCACCTCTTCGAGGTCCGTCGTTCTGCGCCTTGCGGCCGCCTTGATCCGGTTGCGGGCGGCGTTGGCCACGCACGTGGCCAGATAACCCTTCAGCCGGCCGGTCAGCCGAAAGGTGCGGGCCGAGCCGGCGAAGGCGACGAAGACGTCCTGCACGATGTCCTCGGCCGCCGCCGCATCGTGCAGCATGGCCCCGGCCAGCCGGAGCAGATCGTCCCGGCACCGCTCGTACACCTCCGACAGAGCCGTCGCGTCGCCCCGATTCAGCCGCCAAACCAGCACCCGTTCTTCCCACTTCACCGAAAAAGCCCTTTCGTCGAGACCATTCCCGTCTCACCAATATAACAACCGGAGGGCCGGCCGTGCTTTAGCTTAGGGCGTGTTTTCTGTGGGCGCGCAGAAATCGAGCCGCCCCGACGAGAATCTCGGGGCGGGAACGGGGTTCATATACAGGACTGCAACACTCAGAAAATGGGTTCGCGGCTGAGTACTTGGAGATCCTCGTTGGCGAATTCAACGCGACAAAACTGGCCCGATTCGACGACCAGAGCACCTTCCCCACGGCGAGAAATCCCATCTGGGCCGGTGGCACTGTAGAGCAAACGTATTGTGCCGGCGGGAACGCCACGCAAGATGAAGCGCCCCTCTCGATCGGCGTCGACTTGTGCAAAGGGCATGTGCCGCAGGTCGCCAGGCTGGCCTGTGACGTATGCTGCAACGCGGGCCCGGTCGATCGGAAATCCGGGATCGACCTTCCCCTCGACAGTGATGGGTCGATCGTCGAACGTAACCTGGACGAGCCGCACGCTCTGATCGGTCGGCCCCGTAACCGGTGTGAGGTTCGCTACCGACGGATTCCAGAGGTCGGGTGCGTTCGGGTCCAAACGTTTCAGCGCGATCAGGATGTTCTCACCCGGCAGCAGGCCGGAACCGTGCACCAAGCCATCGGAATCGCTGAAAGCCTGGTCCTCCAGTTGGTAGGAAGGGGGCGAGAAGGCACCGCCCCATTCGCCGTCGAGCAGACTGACGCAGATGCCTTCGAGCGGACGGCCTTGGGCATCGAGGACCTGGACCATCATCTGGCGTTCATAGGGCAACACGATATCCAGGTGGTATTCCTGCGCCGGCTCGATGATGAACGGCTCACTGTGCACGCCCCGCAAGGGATAGGGGCCATTGGGATCTTTGTGTCCCACGTGCAGTCTGACCGGGCGATAGGTGGGCCAGATCTCGGAATCGTCGAACTGGCCATCGCGGCGCGTGAACTGATGGCGTCGTTTTGTCGCATAGACGGACTGGTGCGTGTCGCCTGAGTCGGCGTACATCAGATAGGCGCTGACGTCTCGAATGGGTTGTCCGTCTTCATTGCTGACCTGGGCCATGAGATGTGCATAGAAGTCGTCGGGCTTGTAGACCTTGAAATCCAGGCCTGTGTAGCTGCTCCGGCCATCGACGAGAACGCGTGGATCTTTGGACGTGCCGACATTGGTCGTAAACGTGGGCATCGCCGGCCACTCAAATTCCCAACTTCGCACG
>JAAYBA010000142.1 GCA_012719085.1 Planctomycetota bacterium | reverse complement strand
GTTCGTCCAATGCCAGATCGACGTGGCTCGACAGGTCCTGCCACGAGCGGGCCTCGACCGGCTGGGTGCGGGCATAGACCTCCTCGCGACGCCGTCGGCTCGCGCAGCGGCGGAGCAGATCGATCGACTTTTGTGTAGCGACCTTGTGGAGCCATCCGGCCAGCGACCCGCTGATGTGGCTGGCGTGCCGGGTCAACTCGAAGAACGTCTCCTGCGTCGCATCGGCCGCGTCCGTCTCGTCCTTGAGCACACGCCAGCAGGTCGAATAGACCAGGCTCGCGTAACGCTGCACCAGTTCGGCGAACGCCTCAGCATCCGCTCCGGTGCAGAACCGTCTCAGCAGCGCCGACTCCTGCGGTCCCATGACAAAACTGCCCCGCCAATGCCATCGTTGTTCTGACTCCACAAGTAAGACGTGCCTGTGGCCTCAATGTTTCAGAAAAATGCCTCCTCATTGCCGGGCAATCGACCCGATGCTCGGACTCGCCACCCCACCGGGTGTCGGCAAAAAGGGTTGACGACGCCGCCGCGACCCGATATAGTGCCCCCACCTCGGTCGCTGCGCCCGTAGCTCAATTGGATAGAGTCGCGGACTTCGAATCCGAAGGTTGCAGGTTCGAGTCCTGCCGGGCGCGTTGAACAACTCCATAGGAAGCAAGGACTTACGGAAACAAAGCCGACAGAGGCGGTCGGCAAGGCCGAAAAGTTTGGCGAAAGTTTACGCGGGTCCGACCTGGATCGGGTGATTGCGGCCTGGCCCGGACTGTCGGCTGAGCTGCGCGCCGCGATCCTGAGGATGATCGGGGTTGACCGATGACGATGTTGTGATTACCATGCTGCTGCCGGGTCGCTCCCGGCGGCACAAACCACGTCCGGCTTGGCCGGCAGTTCTACATCTTCCTTCTGCCGGCCGGGCCGGGCCAGTCAAGGAAGATGATGATGGCCAAGACGCAATCGCAGAAGAGCAAGCAGACGAGGCGGATCGCGCCCAACAGCCCCGATGGTACCTGGACGCCAGTACCCCGTGAGGCGTATACCGTCCAGACGACGTCTATTGAAGAAGCCCGGCTGGAAATGCCGATCCTCGATGAGATCGTTCCTGTGGACCACAGAACCCCGTGGGGGTCGGAACTACTGGGATTCGCAGGACTGGAGATTCTGAAAGAGTACTTCAATTGCCCGTTCTTCATGCGGAACATTCGCCAGTGGACGCGAGAGCACGGCATCGACTGGCGGGAGATCGAGGCGACCCCCTTACCGTGGACAGAGTTCCTGAGTATTCTTCGAACAAAATGCGACGGGGAAGGCCAGAACGACGGCAGACAAAGTGATCGCAAGGCTGGCCGGCATGTCACGCATGACGACAGGACGCTATCACGCATGAAGACCGCCTACGAGAACGCCCTGGCAGATGGGCTCGACAGCAAGGCGGCCTATGCGAAGGTGGCCGAGACGTTTGAGGCCCCGAGCGGGGAAGCGGTCCGTCAGGCGTTGTACCGATGGAAGAATCGGAACACTGTACACAAATAGTTTCGTCCATTTCGTACATCGCAAAAACCCTCTGACGTAAGCCCCTACATGCGCACACCTTACAGCACGTCAGGAAGTTTTTCTGCGCTTTCTTTTTCGTCCATGCGTCCAGTGTTTTCATGGTTGTATGGAAACCACGGGCACAATTGCGAAACAGTTAGGTATCGATCGCGAATTGGTGGACTACCTGATTCGGAAGGGCCGGGTAAGACCCGTAGGGCGGGCTGGTATTGTTCGCGTGTTTGCGCCAGAGGCGGTCAAACAGGTTGCGGCCTTGGCGGCACGTCATAATTTCCGCAAGCCTTTGGCAGGGTCCGCGTCGTGAGCTGCTCGGCGTGTACATCCAAGGCGACCGCGATCGTCGATCCGATCCTGGTAGACGCCACCACGGCGGCGCGAGCTTGTGGTGTATCGCGATCGACCTGGTTGTCTTGGGATTCGGCCGGACTCTGTCCGAAACCTATCCGACTCGGCGGCCGGGTCCTATGGTGCGCGGAGCATCTCCGGCAGTGGGCGGTCCGGGGATGTCCATCCCGCGAAGAAATGGAAGCGGTCGAGGAGGGGCGGCCATGACGACGCCGATATGGTTCCTCGCGATCACCGACTCGACGTTGACGCCAATGGAGCGGTTGCTGCTCGCGGTGCTCGTAAGGTACCAGGGGGCGAACGGATCGGCCTGGCCAAAGCGAAAGACGCTGGCGGGGCATTTGGGCACGAGCGAGCGGCAGGTCCGGCGGCTGATCGGTGACTTGAAGGCCAAGGGCCGGCTGACAGTAGATCGTCCCGATGGACGGGGTCGTGGAGGGCGGAATCACTACACTGTCAACGTTCAGAAGGGGGACGCCGATGTCCCCCTTTTCGGCCAAGAAGGGGGACGCCAGTGTCCGCAAAAGGGGGACAATTTGGGTCATGTCACGGGGGTGTATAAGGATGAACTAGTCAATGAAGTAGTCAATGGCACTCGTGAGAAGAAACCCTTCGTCGCCCCCAAGGTCGAGCAGGTCCGCGAGTACGCTGCGTCCCTTGGCAACAACATCTTCCCGGCGGAGCGGTTCATCGAGCATTATGCGCGCCTCGACTGGCACGACAAGGGCGGCAAGTCCGTGAAGTCCTGGAAGGGGAAGGTGCAAACCTGGCACGCACACGAAAACGAGCGGCGCGTCGCCCGAGGTGAGCCACCGCTGGATGGATACAGTCAGTACGGGACCAGGAAGGCGACGCCGGAAGACATCGCCATGCTACAGGCTGAGGGGGTACTATGACCACGACCGAGGCGAAACGACGCGATAGGGCGGCACTGGAGGCCGAATTGAGGGCAGCGGGCGCGACGATCAAGGGCGCGGCGGTCCGCTGCCCCTTCCACGACGATCGACACCCCAGCGGTTCGATCTACGCGGATGGTGACGGCATCTGGCGATTCAAGTGCAATGCCGCGAGCTGCGGGTTTGGTGGCGACCTGTACGACGTTCGCGCCCGGGCTACCGGCCGGGACATCAAGGACATTCTCCGCGACGAGAACCCGCGATCAGCATCACCGCGATCGGAGAGTCGGGAGCGGGTGTTCGCGACTCTCGACGAGGTTCGCGCGGCGATCAGCACGGCCGGGCACATCGAAGCTGAGTACGGCTATGACAATCCCCACGTCCCCAACCGGCCCGATATGATCGTCTTCAGGTTGCGCACGCCGGAGGGCAAAAGCTTCAGGCAGGCGTCACCCGCTCCCTACAAACCTGGCTGGGTGCTACGGGCGCCGAAGAAACCCTGGCCGCTCTACAATCGATCTGCGATCCTCGACGCCAAGGACGCGATCGTCGTCGAGGGTGAGAAATGTGTCGAGGCCCTCAAGTCCATCGGCATCGCGGCGGTGACGACGTCGCCCTGTGGCGCGGGCAAGGGGCGGCACGCCGACTGGCGCATCCTGGCGGGTAAGCGCGTCTTCCTGTGGCCGGACGCCGACGATGTCGGACGCCAGCACATGAAGGAGGTGATGCAGATCATCGAGACGCTCGATCCTGCGCCGGAAATCCACCTCATTGAGCCGACCGACCTGGATCTGATCGACCACGAAGACGCCGCTGATCTGATCGCAATGTGCCACAAGACCGGGGAGGACGTGGTCGCGGTGATTGATCGCGCTTGTGCGCTGTCGAAAACCTTCTCGATCAGTTCGGGGCTCAGGGAGCGCATCGAGGACACGATCAGCGGGAAATGGTCAGACGTCGCATGGCCATGGCCGAAGCTCACGCGTCTGTCGAGGGCGCTGCTGCCTCAGACGGTCACCATCCTGTGCGGCACGCCGGGGGCGGCGAAGAGCTTCTTTCTCTTCAAGAGCCTGATCGCATGGCAGGAGGCCGGCATCCCCTGGGCCTGTCTGGCCCTCGAAGAGGACAGGGTCTATCACCTGCATCGCGTTATGGCGATCAGGGAGCGTAACGTCGATCTGCTCGATCCTGAATTTCAGAAGTCGAACCCTGACATCGTGCGCGCGGCGTACGAGCGGCAACGTCTTTTCCTGGACGCCTTCGGGAAGCGTCTGTGGGACGCACCCGTCGAGCCGCTGTCGCTGGACATGGTGACGTCCTGGGTGCGAGACAGAGCCCGTGAGGGCAATCGGATCGTTGCGGTGGATCCGGTGACGGCGGCGGCGGCATCGGAGAAAGCATGGGTTGCGGACGCGAAATTCATCACGGCCGTCAAGAGCATCGTCCGCTCTCGCGATTGCAGCCTGATCCTTGTGACACACCCAAAGAAGGGCGCGAGAATGATCGGCCTCGACGACCTGGCCGGCGGGGCGAGCTATCAGCGGCTAAGCCAAAGCATTCTCTGGCTGGAGCGCCTACAGACGACCGAGAACGCGGTAATTCTCGGCCCACTCGGGCGGTTCGAGACGCCGATCAAGCACAAGCTGCACCTATGCAAAACCAGGAACGGCAGAGGTCACGGCCTGAGCCTGGCGTTCGAGATCGATTGGCCGACCCTGAGCTTCCAGGAGTATGGAGTTATCGCGGACGAATGATGATGAATCAAGACAACAACATCGTGAAGATCGGTGACATCATGCCGGGCCTGATGGAGGACATCCGCAGGCGAATGCAACGCTATGAAGCGGACCGCCTCGACCGACTTGATCGAAACGATCATCATCAAGATCAGCCGGAAGGCCTGTTGGAGGGCGTGACACGATGAAGACCGGACTGCCCTTGTTCGACTGGCCCACGCACCTTCAGCCGCCCTTGGCCCGTGACACCGACCCGGTGACGAGCCAAGAGGGTGCCTTTGAGACGCGACGATCTGGCCGACTCGCATCACAGGCGCAGGCGGTCCTGGCGGCCGTGACGCGGTGGCCGGGCTGTACCAGTGCCGAGCTGGCCCAACGCATGGGCGCGGACCGATATGTTGCCTCCCGCCGATGTCCCGCCCTGGCCAACGAGGGGCGAGTTCGTCGCGGTGCGAAGAAGAAGTGTCCGGTCACGGGGATGGCATCGTTCACATGGTGGCCTACGTCGGGAGGCCGCCAGTGATAAGGTTAATGGGCAATGCATACCGTCTTACTGGGGTAGGGGGGATTAAAAGACACGAAATGTCCTCTTTGAGTACCATGCCTCCCCCCACGCTGAGTTTTTCACGGGTTTCCAGACCCTTTTGCAGGGGGGGGGCAAAAAGGGCACGAATGACGGGGGGTTGCACGGAGCGGCCCCTGATAGGCGATATCCAGATCGGAGGGGTACTCAATGCTATGGGTTGATCGGCACGCTGGCCAGAAAGACCGTCAACGCACCCATGACGCTGTTGACGGCGGAAAAACACGCCTTTGTTGCTGCGGAACGATGTTCTGCTCTGTGGATGGGCGCGGGGGCCGACGCTATTGCGGGGCAGACTGCTCACACGCGGCAAAACTCGAATCGACGCACCGATCGCGCCGCGTGTACCAGGACGGCCACGTCCCGACCTGCTCGATCTGCGGAGGACCATTATCATCACCTGGCCCGCGCGGCGGCCGACCACGTTCACGATGTTTATCATGTAGAGATCAACTCAAGGAGAAGAACATGTTCGATCACCGAAAGAGATGTCTGGCCAATGAGGCCAGCGAGAAGTCCGAACCTGAAATCCGCGACATCGGCGACGATCCGCAAGTCCTCGCGGCGGCGGCACTGGTTCGCAAACTTGATAGCGATCTCAAGCTTGTCGTCGGCGAATTGAGAAAGTGCACCGGCGACCCGACCGGCTCGGGGCAGGCGAGCATTCAGCACGATCCCCGCGACGATGTCGCGGCCCTGCTGGCCGGCACGCCGTCGAGCACGTTGACCGTGGCGATCGCAGAAAACGCATGGCATTCTCTTCGGCGGCAGCTTCGCGCGCTGGAGGCGGCCGTTCCCGCCGCGCGGCACAGGCTTCGCACGCTGCGCACTCGCCTCGAAATAGAAGAAGTCACGCGACTGACGCCAACGCTGAAGGCGTCCTACGGGCGTGTGCTCGATGGGCTTGAGGCGGCGTTGTTGTGTCTGCGCGATCACCACGAACTCTTGACCCGGATGCACCGCGAGGGCGTCGGTTATGATTCGCTGGGCATCTGGAAGTTGTCACCTCGCGAGGAGCAGATGCTGCACGGCGGCGGTGACTCAAGTTTGGAATTTTATCTTCGAACTCGTCGCAAGGCCACGGGCCTGGCAGAAGGAGAGACCAAGTGACAACATCGACAAAACAGCTATTGAGAGAGCTTGACACCCTGGACGAATCCACGCTCAAACGCATTCCCGACTTGAACGATCCGCAAGGCCCCGGCCGGGAGATCCACGCTTCCGCCGCTCGTGTCGAGGAAATGAAACGCGAGCGAAATCACATTCGCGGCGAGCTGTCCAAGACCGGCCCTGGCGACCTGGCCGGTTCGCGCTCGATGCTGAGTGAGCAACAAATCGCGGCCGACGCCGATCTTTTGTTGGCCGGCGGCGGCCTCGATGAAATCATCGAGACCACGGCTGTCGATCATCGGCAAAGCCTGGTGCGGCGCCTGCACGCCTGCGAACGCGCCCTGCCTATTCTTGAGGCCCGCATGACGGAAACACAAAACCGCGTGATTCGCGAGGGGCTGGCCGAGTTGGAGCCGCTCGGGGCGGAGCTTTACAGCGAAGTCCTGGACGCCTTCGCGAACCTGCGCGAGCACCTTGAAGGCTGGGCGCAGTTCACGGACCTTCTCGGGCGACGGGGTTTTTCGCTACACTTGCGAGAAAGCCGATGGCAGTTGTCCGAATTCGAGAAAGCCCTGCTGTTCGGCGGCGTCTTTCCGAGCATCGAGCACCACACGAACCTGCGAAAGCAAAGTTGGCCTGGCCTTGTTGAAGGCGGGCCGCAAAAATGAAAGTGAGTGACATCATGGACGAACTACGAGAAGTAGCGGACGCGGCGCCGATCCGGCGCACGGCGGCGGCGCGATCGTTGGCGGGTTGGTATAAGCAGCAAATGGCTGACATTGCGGCGGGCCGTCGTGCATGCCGTCGTTTGGTTGACAACGGCGAGGCCGACGAGCAAACGGCCGCCGTCGTCCTGGGCGAATTGGACCAGAGAGAGCGCGACCTACAGGAAGGCTGGGCACATAGCAGTTTGCGTCGCGAGATCGAGTCCCGGTCGGTCCCGGATGATGCGTTCGAGGTGCGCGGTGTCTCTTCGCGGGGCGGTCCGGCCCTGGACGACTTCCGGGTCACCAGTACGAAGACCGCAACGCAGCTACATGGCGAAGGCATCGTCTACGACCAACTGAGTCCCGACTACTTCGGCTTTCGCGAGAAGATCGCGCGGGGCGCCTGCACGCAGGCCCTGGCAACGAGTGACATTCGACTACTGTACAACCACAACGTCGATCACCTCTTCGCCCGGACCAGCTCGGCCACGTTGGAACTGCGAGAGACTTCCCACGGCGTGTTCTTCACCGGCTATCTGCTGCCGTTCGACGGGCCGTCCTACCATCTGGCAAGGTTGATCGATCGTGCTGATGTTTCGGGCTGCTCGTTTTCCTTCAGCGGCGTAACGGACCGCTGGGTCCTGAAGCCCGGCGAAAGCGACATCCGGATCATCGAGTCGATAGAGACTATTTACGACATCGGCCCGGTCACGATGCCCTGGTATCCGACGACGAGCGTAAGCGCGACGTTCGCCAATGTCGAGCGGGCGGCGCCTGTCCAGAGTGCGGCCGATGTCTACGATTACGAGCAAGAAGAGCACGACGCCTTCGTCGCGGACTACGAGCGGACGCAACGCTTGGCGGCGGCGGAAGAGCGTCTGCGGTCACGTCGGCTCGATGAGATGTTGGCGAGGACGCGCGACTCACGTTTGCTAACGGCGATGAGCCGCAACCGCGAAGGCCGGTTGCGGGCATACGAAACGAAATTCTCCTTGAAAGGGCGTCGATGACATCGGCTCGGCGCTGATTTTGCATGGCCGGCGGCGGCTGGGTTCTCCTATTCCCCTCAGCAGGCCGCCGTCGGCCATTTTGATCGTACGACTCCCGGCTCGTCGCGCGGCCGTCGTGGTCGCGCGGGGCCGGGAGGTTTCCGCTCTTTGACAATCGGACACCCTTGTCTTTTCCGGCCATAGAAGGTAGACTATTGGGCAATCAAAGGGACTTTCGAGGGTTCTAATGATGAACGACCGACGAATCGTCCAGCAGGTTGCTTCCATCCGGGAGCGGATCGACGATCTTGGCCCGCACGTCCAGCGGATCGCCCGTGCCGTCGAGGCCGAGTCCAAAGAGGCATGGGACGCTCTGCGCCGATACCCGCGATGTCGAGGCCTGCTGAAGCGCATCCTCTCGAACGCGGCCGTCCACCAGCACAAGGCTATGGCCTTCGGCAGACAGTTGGAGGGTGCTGAGGCGGAGATCGAGCGATTGCAGCGGTCCCTTCAGTTCGCCGTCTTCCACGCCGGCGGCCCGACGCCGGAAACCGTCGCCTTGGCCGGCCAGATCGACGAACTCCAGCAGCTCGTCCACCAGTACAGCGCCCCGCAGCAGTTCGAGCCCGACCAGGTGGCCATAGGCTGAGCCATTACCGCCGCTGTGCCTGCACGGACCGCCAGAAGCCGTTTCCGGGGGTATCTCGCTATGGGTTCGGCCGAGATCGTGCCTTAGAATCGATCTGGCGCAACCGGATTTTCTCGCATTCCATCGAAATCCGGTTGACAGCCCCCACGCGGGCCCGGTATGGTGATAGTCGCGATGAATCATGCTCTCAAGCAACTCAGGCATATGCGCCGCTTCTCAGGGAGTCATTCCCTCCGGGCATGGTTCATCGCACCTGGGGAGCGGCCTTCTATTCACGGGAGGTATCAACTATGGCTACCGCGATCATCCTGGGAACGGCTGCCGGCATCTTCTCTTTGATCGTGCTCGGTGCGGTCCTGGCGGCAGACCGGCTGCGTAAAGAACTCGAGGCGCAAACAAAGGAGACGACCGATGAACACCTATAGACCGACGTACACGGACAGGCGCACGGGCCATCCATGACCAAGAACGAAGACGTTCTACTCCATTCGTCTTTGGTGTTTGTTGTGGCATGGGGGCCGGTCGCGCGGGGGGCCGGCCGGTCCTGACATTCAAAGGAAGGTGAGCCATGCGAATCTACAAGCCGAGCGCAACCAAGCCGATTCCCGACGGTGCGACCATCGACCGCAAGAAGGGGCTCGTCAGTTACAAGGCCAGAGGCAAGACCCGCACGGCGGCATTGACGGACAACGGCCGAATGCGGATCGAGACGAAAACCTGGCGGATCGAGTTCAAGGACCACCACGGGCGCCGGCAGACGATCAGCGCGTTCACCGATGCGAACCAGAGCCGGCTGCTGGCGGCCGATATCGAGATGCTGATCGGCTACCGGGGCCAGCAACTACCGACCGACCTGGCCAAGCGGATCGCGAAGCGGCCGAAGAGGATC
>JAAYBA010000141.1 GCA_012719085.1 Planctomycetota bacterium | reverse complement strand
TCGGCGCTCGGGGTGGACACGTTTGCCGTCGAGCAGGATCGGGCGCAGATCGTCGAGGCCGCCGGCAGGATCGTCGAGGGCGAGTACGCACTGCTGGTGATGGCCGAGGACGTGGCGGAGGCGGCCGACGAGGTGCTGGCGCCGACGGAGAGCCGGCCGACGCCGTCGGTGGTCGTGGTGCCGTTCACCCAGGAGTCGAAGGGCTTCGCCAGTGAGGCCCTGGGAAAAGTCCTCAAGCTCGCGACGGGCATCGACATTCTCAAGAGCAACTGATAGGGTTTTGACCATGACAGAACAACGAGTAGGTCGTGTAGTGAAAGTCGCGGGTCCCGTGGTCGTGGCCGAAGGGATGGCCGGCGCCCGCATGTACGACGTGGTGCGCGTCGGCGCGCTGAACCTGATCGGCGAGATCTTGGAGCTGCGCGGGGACACGGCTTCGATCCAGGTCTACGAAGAGACCACCGGCATCGGGCCGGGCGAGCCGGTGGTGGACACCGAGGCGCCGCTGAGCGTCGAGCTGGGCCCGGGTCTGATCGAGAGCATCTACGACGGGATTCAGCGGCCGCTCGACGATCTGGTGGGCGTGGAAGGCTCGTTCATGAGCCGCGGCAGCGACATGCCGGGCCTCGACCGCAAGAAGAGGTGGCACTTCAAGCCGACGGTCGGCGACGGCGCGAAGGTGGGCCCGGGCGACATCATCGGCGAGGTGAGAGAGACGACCCTGATGGTGCACAAGATCATGATCCCGCCGGGCGTGAGCGGGACGATATCGGGGATTCACGAGGGCGACTACACCGTTGAGGAGACGGTGGCGACCTGCAAGGGCGAGGATGGCTCGTCGCGCGAGCTGAAGCTGATGCAGCGGTGGCCGGTGCGGAACCCGCGGCCGATCGGCAGGCGGTTGGCGCCGGAGCATATTCTCGTCAGCGGGCAGCGCGTGATCGATACGTTCTTTCCGATCAGCAAGGGCGGTACGGCGTGCGTGCCGGGGCCGTTCGGGACGGGCAAGACCGTCGTGCAGCACCAGCTCGCCAAGTGGGTCGATGCGGACGTGGTCGTCTACGTCGGCTGCGGCGAGCGCGGCAATGAGATGACCGACGTACTGACCGAATTCCCGGAGCTCAAGGACCCGCGCAGCGGCGAGCCGCTGATGCGCCGCTCGGTGCTGATCGCCAATACGTCGAACATGCCCGTGGCCGCCCGCGAGGCGTCGGTGTATACGGGCATTACGCTGGCCGAATACTTCCGCGACATGGGCTATACCGTCGCACTGATGGCCGACAGCACCAGCCGGTGGGCTGAGGCCATGCGCGAAATCTCCACCCGCCTCGAAGAAATGCCAGCCGAAGAAGGTTATCCAGCCTATCTAAGTGCCCGTATAGCAGCATTTTATGAGCGGGCGGGGCGGGTGAAGTGTCTCGGCGGGCCGGAGCGAGAAGGCGGGCTGTCGGTGATCGGGGCGGTGAGCCCGCCCGGCGGCGATCTGTCGGACTCGGTGGTGCAGGCCACGCTGCACGTGGTCAAGGTCTTCTGGTCGCTCAAGGGCGAACTGGCCTACCAGCGGCACTTCCCGGCCATCGACTGGCTCACCAGCTATTCATTCTACACCCAATATCTCCCAAAAACGTTCAGCGACAAGGACCAGGGCGCGGAGATGGAGCAGATGCGCAAGGAGGCGATGACGCTGCTCGAGCAGGAGTCGGAGCTTCGCGAAATCGTCCGCCTGGTCGGCGCCGAGGCCCTCTCGCCGCGCGACCGCCTGGCCCTGGAGACCTCGCGATCCCTCCGCGAGGACTACCTGCACCAGAACGCCTTCCACGAGGTCGACACGTTCACCTCGATGGTCAAGCAGTACGAAATGCTCAAGACCGTCCTGCACTTCCACCACCAGGCGCTCGAGGCGATCGAGGCCGGAGCGGAAACGGCCGAGATCTTCAAACTGGCGGTCCGAGAGGACATCGCCCGCGCCAAGTACATCCCGCAGGCCGAGATCGAGAAGATCCCGCAGATCCGCCGGCGAATCGAAGACCAGATGAAACCGCTTCACGGCGCCGCCGTCGCGAAATGACCGCACCAGAAGACGCTGCACGACACGCGTAGGAGTGCCATATGCTATCGGTGAAAGAGTACCAGACAGTCACGAACATCCAGGGCCCGCTGATGATGGTCGAGATGGTCGACGAGGCCAAGTACGGCCACATCGTCGATATCGAGCTGGGCGACGGCTCCATCCGCCACGGGCAGATCCTCCAGGTCGAGAACGACAAGGTCCTCGTCCAGGTCTTCGAGGGCACCAGCGGCATCGACGTCAAGCACAGCACCGTGCGCTTCCTGGCCAAGCCGCTGGAGCTGGCGGTCTCGCCCGACATCCTCGGCCGCGTCTTCAGCGGCCTCGGCGCGCCCAAGGACGACGGCCCGGCCATCATCCCGACGCACCGCCTGGACATCAACGGCCAGCCGATCAACCCCTACGCCCGCGACTACCCCAACGAGTTCATCCAGACGGGCATCTCCACGATCGACGGGCTCAACCCGCTCGTTCGCGGCCAGAAGCTGCCGATCTTCTCCGGCTCCGGCCTGCCCCACGACGACCTAACCGCCCAGTTCGCCCGCCAGGCCACCGTGCTCGGCAAGGGCGAGGAATTCGCGGTGGTCTTTGCCGCAATGGGCATCACGTTCGAAGCGGCCCAGTTCTTCATTGACGACCTGCACAACACCGGCGCCATCGAGCGTGCGGTCATGTTCATCAACCTGGCCAACGAGCCGGCCATCGAGCGCATCGCCACGCCGCGATTCGCCCTGACCGCCGCCGAGTACCTGGCCTTCGAGCTGGACATGCACGTGCTGGTCATCCTCAACGATATGACCAACTACTGCGAAGCCCTCCGCGAGATCAGCGCCGCCCGCAAGGAAGTGCCCGGCCGTCGCGGCTATCCCGGCTATCTCTACACCGACCTGGCGACGATCTACGAGCGGGCCGGACGCATCAAGGGCAAGAAGGGCTCCATCACGATGGTTCCCGTCCTCACCATGCCCGAAGACGACAAGACCCACCCGGTGCCCGACCTGACCGGCTACATCACCGAGGGCCAGGTCATTCTCTCCCGCTCGCTGCACCGCCAGGGCGTTTCGCCGCCGGTGGACGTGCTGCCGAGCCTGTCGCGTCTGAAGGACAAGGGCATCGGCAAGAACAAGACCCGCGAGGACCACGCGGACCTGTACAACCAGCTTTACGCCGCGTACGCACGCGGCAAGGAAATGCAGGAGCTGGCCACGATCATGGGCGAAGCGGCCCTGTCCGACGAGGACCGCAAGTACATGAAGTTCGCCAACGCCTTCGAGGCCCGTTACATCTCCCAGGACTACTACGAGAACCGCACCGTCGAGCAGACCCTCGACCTCGGCTGGGAGCTGCTGAGCATGTTCGAAAACGCCGAACTCAAACGCATCGACGTCAAGCTCATCGAGAAGTATATGCC
>JAAYBA010000140.1 GCA_012719085.1 Planctomycetota bacterium | reverse complement strand
CGTCGTATGAATATCTGGCCATCCTGGACGCCGATATCTCGTTGCCCTGCGATTACTACGAAACCGTCATTGCGCGGTTTCAGGAGGATCCGAGGCTGGGCATTGGCTCGGGTATTTACGACAACGTCGTTGCGGGTCGGCGCCAGGCCGTTCTGCACGATCGACACAGTACGCCGAAGGCCATCATGGTCTTCCGGAGAGCGTGTTTCGAAGAGATCGGCGGCCTTCTCCCGTTGGCATGGGGCGGGGAGGATACGTGTGCGTGCGTCATGGCCCGGATGAAGGGCTGGAAGGCATGGTCGTTTCCCGACATTACGGTTTTGCACCATCGCCCGACGGGGACGGGCAACGCGAAATCTGTTTTGCAGGCCCGATTCAAGCAGGGGCTGGCCGACAGCGGCGTCGGCTCGCACCCGTTGTTCGTGCTCGCAAAGGCCCTGCGCCGATGCGTTCGAGAACAGCCGTATCTGATCGGAGGGTTTCTGCGCCTGGCGGGGTTCGTCTATGGATCTCTCCGCCGCCGTCATCGCGACGTCCCGGTTGACGTCGTCCGGTCCCTGCGGCGCGAACAGTTGCATCGTTTACTGAATGGGAATAGGATTCCCGATGCGTATCCGGTAGGAGGCCATTCGTCATGAATCAGACATCTATGAAAATCTGTCTCGCGGGGTCGGCTGGTGGGCACCTCAGTCAACTGCTGAAGATCGCCAGCGCCTGGTCCGGGTACGAGGTCTGCTGGATCACGACCACCGAGGTGGTCCGGGCTTCTCTTGGCGAACAGGGGAATGTGCACGTCGTCGGCGAGTGCAACCGGCAACACCCGGTTCGCGTCCTCAGGGTGTTCTTGCGGTGCTTGAGGATCCTGCGGCGGGAACGGCCGGATGTGGTGATCAGTACGGGAGCGGCCCCGGGCTGCATGGCGGCGATTCTCGGACATCTGGCAGGTGCCAAGGTGATCTGGCTGGACAGCATCACCAACGTCAATCGCCTCTCGCTCTCCGGCCGACTGGTCCGACCGTTTGCCGATCTGTTTCTTGTCCAGTGGCCGGCGCTGGCCCGCAAGTATCGCGGCGTGGAGTACGTCGGGGCGGTGATATGATCTTCCTGACCGTCGGAACGCAGTTTCCCTTTGACCGTCTCGTCCGGGCTGTGGATGATTTCTTCGATGCCTACGAGCTGGATGACGAGGTCTTCGCGCAGATCGGCAGCAGTACCTACACGCCACGCCATTTCGAGGCTGTCGGTGTGTTGGATAAGGAAGCCTTCGACCGGCGATTCCGGCAGGCCAATGCGATTATCGGTCATGCGGGGATGGGAACGATTACGTTGGCGCTCGACTGTGGCAAGCCCTTGTTGGCCATGCCCCGACGCAAGAAATACGGGGAGGTCGTCAACGATCATCAGGTTGCGCTGGCCGATGAGTTTGAGGCCCTTGGTCATATCCTGGTCGCGCACAGCGCAAGCGAGCTGGCGGCCAAGCTGACCCGTTTGAAGGTCTTTACACCCCAACCTCGGGCGGCCAGCCCGGATGCTGTGGCCGACCGGATCAGTTGGTTTGTCCGATCTATTGACCCGGGTTGATGTTCCTGGTATAATAATGATTCGTTTGTGTATTTTCACAGGCTCCGGCGTCGGCCGGGCCTGTGGTGCTGTTTGTCATGGCTCAACGGAGGTGAGCCTCGGAACGTCTTGGATGACCATTGCTCCGAGTGGAAGGGCAATGGGCTGTGGATGCGGTGTGGCCTCAGGGCGGCGGTCCACAGTGAACAGCCTTGCGGCCTTCCTGTTTCGGTGGGTCAAGAGAGACCCGTGTGCGAGGGGAGATCTGTGCCATGAAGGCAGCGAAACCGCGGCGGATCTGCTTGGCGGCCTCTGCGGGAGGCCATCTGAGCGAACTGCTCAAGATTGCAAGGGTTTGGTCGGACCAGAGGGTCTGCTGGATCACAACGGTCGATGTGGTCCGTGAGACGCTCAGCAAGAGCGGCGACGTCCATGTCGTCGGGGAGTGCAACCGCCAGAGCCCACTGAGGGTCATGGCTGTATTCCTGCACTGCTTGCGGATCATCCGCAAGGAACGGCCCCACGTGGTCATCAGTACAGGAGCGGCGCCGGGGTGCATGGCGGCAGTGCTCGGCCACATGGTCGGCGCCAGGGTGATCTGGGTGGACAGCATCACCAACGTTCATCGCCTCTCGCTCTCCGGCCGACTGGTCCGACCGTTCACCGATCTGTTCCTCGTCCAGTGGCCGGCGCTGGCCCGGAAGTATCGCGGTGTGGAGTACGTGGGGGCCGTGATATGATCTTCCTGACCGTTGGAGCGCAGTCTTCCTTTGATCGGCTCGTCCGGGCGGTGGACGATTTTTTCGACACCCATGACCTGAATGACGAGGTTTTCGCTCAAATCGGAAACAGCGGGTACAAGCCGCGAAACTTCGATGCGGTTGCTTCGCTGGACGCGACGACGTTTGATCGGCGTTTTGGACAGGCGTCGGCGATTGTCAGTCATGCCGGCATGGAGAAGATCACGCTGGCCTGCGAGCATGGCAAGCCTCTGCTGGCCATGCCTCGCCTGAAGAGGCTTGGTGAGATCGTCGATGATCACGAGGCGGCATTGGCTGATGAGTTCGAGGCCCTCGGTCATATCCTGGT
>JAAYBA010000139.1 GCA_012719085.1 Planctomycetota bacterium | reverse complement strand
CGCGGGCCGCACGTGCCCAGCACGGGCAAGGTCGGCAGCTTCAAGGTGATGAGCGTAGCCGGGGCCTACTGGCACGGCGACCCCACCCAGAAGATGCTCCAGCGGGTCTATGGCACCGCCTGGCCGACCCAGAAGGAGCTTGACGAGCACCTCAACCGGCTCGAAGAGGCCAAACGGCGCGACCATCGCGTCCTGGGCCGGCAACTGGACCTGTTCAGCTTCAGCGAGATGGGCCCGGGGTTCGCGTTCATGCACCCCAAGGGCATGGTCATCTGGAACCAGATCGTGGGGTTCATGAGCGGGCTGAACCGCAAGTACGGGTACAAGGAGATCCGCACGCCGATCATCCTGAACGAGGAGCTTTGGCATCGCAGCGGGCACTGGGACAACTACAAAGAGAACATGTACTTCTGCCAGATCGACGACGTCGGTTACGCGGTCAAGCCGATGAACTGCCCCGGCGGCTGCCTGGTCTACAAGACCACGAAGCATTCGTATCGCGAGTTTCCGATGCGGATCGCCGAGTTCGGCATGGTGCACCGGCATGAGGCCAGCGGGGTGATGCACGGGCTGTTCCGGGTGCGGCAGTTTACCCAGGACGACGCCCATATCTTCTGCATGCCGGAGCAGATCGAGGCGGAGATCGTCGGGGTGATCAACCTGATTTTCGAGACGTACCGGTCGTTCGGGTTCGAGGATTTCGCCATCGAGCTGAGCACCAAGCCGATCAAGCACATCGGCTCGGACGAGATCTGGGACGTTGCGACCGGCGCGCTGAAGGCGGCCCTGGAGCACAAGGGGATCGACTACAAGATCAACGAGGGGGATGGGGCGTTTTACGGGCCGAAGATCGATTTCCATATCCGCGACTGCCTCAAGCGGTCGTGGCAGCTTGGGACGATCCAGCTTGATTTTTCGATGCCGCAGCGGTTCGAGCTGGTCTATACGGCCGAGGACAATACGGAGAAGGTTCCGGTAATGATCCATCGGGCGGTGCTGGGGTCGTTCGAGCGGTTTATGGGGATTCTGATCGAGCACTACGCCGGGGCGATGCCGGTGTGGCTGTCGCCGGAGCAGGCGAGGGTGCTGCCGATCAGCGAGAAGACCAGCGAGTATGGGCGGGCGGTGCAGCGGCGGCTCTTTGACGCAGGGCTGCGGTGCGGGGCCGATCTGTCGGATGAGAAGATCGGCGCCAAAATCGCCAAAACCCACGGCGAGAAGGTGCCGTATATGCTCGTGGTCGGGCCGAAGGAGGCCGAGGCCGATGCGGTCAGCGTGCGGGTCCGGAACAGCCAGGAGACCCGGACGATGGCGGTGGGCGAGTTTTTGGCAACTGTCACGAGGAAAATCGCCGATAAAGATTTGAGTGTCGAGTTCTGAGACGATCTTCGCGGTCGGTGGCTCGTGCGACCGGTGGGCCGCGAAATCGCTCGTTTTGATGTTCTTTTGAGAAAGGTAAGGTGGTCCTAACACGTGAAAAAAGGCCTACGTGTAAACGGGGGAGTCAAGGCCGATACCATTCGGCTTATTGACGAGGAAGACAATCAAGTGGGTGTCGTTCGCAAGGACGATGCGCTGGCCAGAGCCCGCGAGGTCGGCCTGGACTTGGTCGAGGTGGCCCCCACGAGCGATCCGCCCGTCTGCCGGATAATGGACTACGGCAAGTGGCTTTACCAGCAGAAGCGGCGGATGAGGGACTCGCACAAGAAGAGTCAGCACCACGTTGCGACGCTGAAGGAGATCCGGCTGCGGCCCGAAACCGACACCCACGACCTGGAGATCAAGGTCAAGCATGCCCGCGAGTTCCTGGAGAAGGGTCATAAGGTGCAGTTCACGGTCATGTTCCGGGGTCGTCAGATGCTCCACAAGGAGCACGGCTACGATCTTCTGACGCAGGTGACCGAAACGCTGGGGGACTTGGCCAAGGTCGAGCGACCGTCGATGATGTCGGGGCGTCGCATGACGCTTCTGGTGGTCGCCAAGCAGTAGCCGGGGCGGCCCCGAGCCCGGCGGCGTCGGCGGACCGGCAGGGCACCTATTTTTCGCAAAGTTCCTCAATGCGGCTTGACCGCTCCCATCGGCGACGGTATACTCCGATTTTTGTCCGTGTAGAGCGAATCGCGTCTAAGGTTGTGAGGTTCAGGGCAGATGCCGAAACAGAAGACCCATAAAGGGCTCGCCAAACGAGTCAAAGTGACCGCCACCGGCAAGGTCAAGCACCGTCGGGCCGGCTCCGGTCACCTGATGAGCAGCAAAAACGCCAAGCGTCGCCGCCGGCTGAGCAGTCCTTCCGTAACGGGGATCAAGACCGTCGAGACCATGAAGCTCAAGCTGGGCGCCAAGTAGATCAACGTACGCCCCCAGCGGGCGGATCGCACCATTTACGGCCTGCTTCTCGGCGCCCATCAGCTGCCGCAGCGGGCTGGAACGACGATTTGTAAGGAAAAGCTGATATGCCACGAGTTCGCAAAGGCGCCGCAAGGCACCAGGCCAAGAAACGAATCCTCAAGTCCGTCAGCGGCCATCGCGGTCCCGCCGGCCGCCAGATTCGCCTGGCCAAAGAGGCCGCCACACGCGCCGAAGTCAACGCCAAGACCGATCGCCGACGACGAAAACGCGAGTTCCGCGGCCTGTGGGTCGTGCGTCTCAACGCCGCCTGCCGGGCCAGGGGATTGCGCTACAGCGAGTTCATCAACGGCTGCAAGAAGGCCAATATCGAGCTGAACCGCAAGATGCTCAGCGAGATCGCCATCGCCGATCCCGAGGGCTTCGACAAGATCGCCGAAGCCGTCAAGGCGGCGCTCGCCTGATGGCGAGCGAGCGTGAAGCGTACCTCGTGAAGCGTTAAGCGTAGCAAATGCGATTCCCGCTTCACCCTCCACGCTTCACGTTTCACGCCTCACGCTTCACGGAGTGGAACGATGCTGGAGCAGTTCGAACAAATCGGCCGGCAGGCCCTGGCGGACCTGGAGACCGTCGCCGACCTGAAGGCCCTCGAGGACTACCGCATCAAGTACCTCGGCCGCAAGGGTACGGTCACCGATCTGCTCAGCCGGATCGGCTCGCTGCCCAAGGAAGACAAGCCCAAGGCCGGCCAGCTCGCCAACCGCATCAAGAAGGACGTCGCCGCCGCCTTCGAAGAGCGTAAGGCCGCCCTGGAGCAGACGCAGAAGCCCAAGCGACCGCGCATCGACGTGACCCTTCCCGGCCTGCCCGTCAGCCGGGGCAAGCCCCATGTCATCAGCCAGACGATCTCCGAGCTGCTCGACATCTTCGGGCGCATGGGGTTCGCCGTCGCCTACGGCCCCGAAGTCGAGGACGAGTGGCACAACTTCGTCGCCCTGAACATCCCGCCGGAGCACCCCGCCCGCGACCCGCTCGACAACTTCTATATCGAGGACAACGTCCTGCTGCGCAGCCAGACCTCGACGATCCAGATCCGTGTGATGGAGAACAAAAAGCCGCCGATCCGCGTCGTCGCCCCCGGCCGCGTCTACCGCCCCGACACCGTCGACGCCACGCACATGTACATGTTCCACCAGCTCGAGGCCCTCGTCGTCGGTGAAGGCGTCAGCATGGTGGACATGAAGACCACCATCGAGCAGTTCATCCACGTCTTCTTCGGCCCCGAGACGCAGTGGCGGTTCCGGCCGAGCTTCTTCCCCTTCACCGAGCCCAGCGCCGAGGTCGATCTGCTGCTGACCGACAAGGCCGGCAACGAGACCTGGGTCGAGATGGGCGGTTGCGGCATGGTCGATCCCAACGTCTTCGACGCCGTCGGCATCGACAGCGAGAAGTACACCGGCTGGGCCTTCGGATTCGGCATCGAACGACTCGCCATGCGCAAATACGACATCGCGGATATCCGGTGGCTGTACGAGAATGATCTGCGATTCTTGGACCAGTTCTGACGTCGCGCCAGCGTTTCGCCGAGTCAGGCGGGAGACCATCGGCCGGAGGCGATAGGAGTTGCATTCGGCGCCTGCGGCCTACAGCCTAAAGCCTCCGGCCCGGGCGCAGCCCACCACCGACATCCGCAGATTCAGCGAAAACGACCTCCGCTTCCTCGACCAGTTCTAACGCGTGGCGAGGGCGTCCCGCCCTTGGAACGAATGGAATGCTGGAATCATGGAACGCTGGAATGGTCCAGCGCTTGCAGGCCGGGGCCCCGCACCGGGCACAAAGCGTCCCGCAGAGGGGATAGGCTGGAGACCGTAGGCCGGAGGCGGTAGGAGTTGCATTCGGTACCTACAGCCTAAGGCCCAATGCCTCCGGCCCGGGCGCAGCCCACCACCGACATCCGCAGATTCAGCGAAAACGACCTCCGCTTCCTCGACCAGTTCTAAGAGGCCGCCGAGGCGGCCGTCGCTCGTATCTCGGCAATCGTATCTCGTTGGGTGGCAGCCTCAAGTCCGCAGGACTTGGGGATGGCTTCACGCGAATGGCCTGACCGTCACGTCTGCAACCTGCACTTACCTTGAAAGCTGGGGGCAGTTGCAGGATGGGCCCAGCCCATGCCGGCCAAGGTCCGGGCAATGCGTCAGATGCGGGTGGCACCTGTCCATTCCTCTGTACCCGATCTATCTTG
>JAAYBA010000138.1 GCA_012719085.1 Planctomycetota bacterium | reverse complement strand
GGGAGTACCCGATTCGTGAGGAGGGCTTCACGTACATGATGCCTCAGCTCGGAGAGTACCGCACGCTGTCCCGGCTTCTGTGCCTCAAAGCGAGATTGGAGATCCGCGACGGAGCCCTGGATCAGGCGCTAACCACGTTGCGAAGCGGAGTCAGCATGGCCCGGAACCTCGGCGGCGGCCCTTCGATCATCCAACACCTCGTCGGGGTGGCCGTCGCCGCCGGCATGGCCCGCGAGATCGAAGGATGGATTCAGGCCGCCCGCGCGCCGAACCTGTACTGGGCCCTGACCGTTCTGCCCGACCCGCTGATCGACATCCGCGCCTCGATCCAGATGGAATCGGCCGGCCTCTATGCGAAGCTGCCCGAGCTGTTGACGCTCGAAGACAAGGTGCTGTCCAACGAGCAGGTCCTCGACCTCTGGCAGCGGGCCGCGGCACTGCTGGGGGCAGACCAGAAGGACCCCGGCTGGTGGCTGAGCAAGACCATGATGATCGCGGGCGCCATGAAGCTGTATCCTCACGCCAAGGCCCGCCTGATCGAACAAGGCCACCCGGCCGGGACGGTGGAATCCTGGCCACCCCTTCATGTCATCCTTCTGGACCAGCATCAGCAGTTCCGAGCCGCGTCCGATCGCATATTCAAGTGGACCTACATACCCTACACACAGGCGCGCAATGGTCTGAAACAGGCGGACGAGGAAATGTCACGGCTCTGGCAGCAGGACGGTGCCGCCATGGCCAATCCGTTCCTGACCTTCCTGCCGGCGACAGAGCGCGTCTGCTTCCTCGATGCCCGCCTGGCGCGGGAGATCGCGATGCTGCGCTGCGTCGAAGCGATTCGGATGTACGCGGCTGATCACGGGGGCAAGCTGCCCAAGTCGTTGGCCGAGATCACCGCCGTGCCGGTCCCGGTCGATCCCTTGAACGAAAAGGCCTTCCACTATGAACTGACCGGCGGCAAGGCCGTCCTCGAGGGTGCCATCCCGCCCGACGGTGGGCCCAGGGACGGCCTGCGATACGAGATCACGCTCCGATAGCCTTTTGCGACCCGGACGACCCTTTCTCTGGAATCTGAAAACGGGAGGAACACCATGATACGCAATAGAACTCGTGCCATCCTGACGCTGATCGCACTGGGCCTGACGGCATCGACCTCGATGGGACAGACCGAGGACGTCGCCCGTCTGCTGGCGCCGTGCATCGCCGACGACACCCTGGCCGTCGTGCGAATCGACGTTGGCCGGATCGATCTCGACGCGGTCGCCAAGATGGCCCTCGACACCGCTTCAGCCGCAATGGACGCCCCGCAAACAGAACAGGTCAAAGGCATCGCGCAGCATCTCGCACAGACGGGCAAGCCGCAGCTCACCCAGTTCGCAGCCGCCGGCGGAGAGCGTCTGTACGTCGTGTGCAACCTGAGCGATCTGCTGCTGGTCGTGCCTGTCACGACACGGCTGAACGAATCGGCCATGAAGACCTGGATGGACGGACTGGGCAGTGGATCGCTCGCGTACGCCCGCAAGGATGGGCTCCTGATCGGCGCACCGGCGTGGGCAATCGAACGCAGGAAGGCGCAACCTGCGCTGCGGCGGGCGGAGTTGAGCCAGGCGGCGGCCAAGGGCACGAACGCCCCTGTCGAGGTCTACCTGATCCCCAGCGCCGATTCGCGCCGCG
>JAAYBA010000137.1 GCA_012719085.1 Planctomycetota bacterium | reverse complement strand
GGACCGTTCGGAAGAGGCCCTCAAACGCCTGCAGGGGTTGTCCCGGCACGTTGCGATTCAGTCGAATGTGGCGTTGGCCGGCGAGGAGGCCGAGGCGGTCGAGCCGGACTGTCGGCCGCGACTGCGCTTGCAGCGGTTCGCAGAGGGTTTGCAGGTCCAGATGGTCGTCGTTCCTATGGGCGGCGAATCGCAGCGGGCGTTTACGCCCGGCGCGGGCAATTCGCACCTGCTCGAATCCGTTGCCGGGCGGACCGTCCAGGCCCACCGCAATCTCAAGGAGGAAACCGCCCGTGCCGCCGAAGCGGTTGCCGCCGTTGCAATGCTCGAGGCGGGAGCGGATTGCGACTACACGTGGACGTTCGGCGATCCTCTCGAAGCGCTCGAGCTGTTGGAACAACTCCAGGGCATTTCGCCCGAACTGCTGACAGTCGAGTGGCCCAAGGGCGATCCGATCACCGTACGGCCGATCTCCGCCAAACAGTTCCAATTTTCGATCCGCTCGGCCCAGAACTGGTTCGAGGTCGAGGCCACCGTGCAGGTCGATCGGGACGTGATGATCAAAATGCAGACGCTCCTCGACCAGATCGAGAGCGCCAACGGCCGGTTCATCGCCATCGGCAAAAACCAGTACATCGCGCTGACGCGCCAGCTTCGAAAGCAGTTGCAGGGGCTTTCGATGAGCGGCCAGCCCGTACGCAAAGGCGGGGCCCTTCGCATCCATCCGCTGGCGGCGATTACGCTGGAGCAGTGGAAAGACGAGGTGGGCCGGTTCAAGGCCGATGCCGCATTCCACGACTGGGTCGAGCGGTTCCGCGCGATCGAATCGTATCAGGCGGCGATTCCCTCGACGCTCCAGGCGACGCTGCGTCCCTATCAGCAGGACGGGTTCTTCTGGCTGGCCCGCCTGGCCGAATGGGGGGCCGGCGGCTGCCTGGCCGACGACATGGGCCTGGGCAAGACCATCGAGGCCCTGGCCCTGATCCTGCACCGTGCGGCGCGAGGGCCGACGCTGGTGGTGGCGCCCACGAGTGTTTGCGCCAACTGGGTCAATGAGACGCAACGGTTCGCTCCGACGTTGCACCCGATTCGGTTTGGGATCGACGACCGCGGCCGTCGCGAGCAGGTGCTGGAGAACGTCGGGCCGTTCGATCTGGTGATCTGCTCCTATACGCTGCTCCAGCAGGAGGCCGATGCGATCAAGGACGTGCACTTCGCGACGATCGTGCTGGACGAGGCGCAGGCGATCAAGAACGCCGCGACGAAGCGCTCTTCGGCGGCGATGGGGCTGGTGGGCGACTTCCGCATGATCTCTACGGGCACGCCCATCGAGAATCGGCTCGCCGAGCTGTGGAACCTGTTCCGGTTCATCAATTCCGGCCTGCTCGGCTCCGAGGACCGCTTCCGCGACCGGTTTGTGCGCCCCATCGAGATCGATCGCGATTCCTCCGCGCGCGCGACGCTCAAGGCCCTGGTCCAGCCGTTCATCCTGAGGCGCACCAAGTCGCAGGTGCTCGAAGACCTGCCTGCGCGCACCGAGGTGATGCGCCTGGTGGAGCTGACCGAAGACGAGCGGGCCCTGCACGAGTCGCTGCGCCGCCGCGCGCTCGAGCGGCTCGAAGGGGTCCGTGACATGGACAAGGGCCAGGCCCATATCCAGGTGTTGGCCGAGCTGATGAAACTGCGGCGCTGCTGCTGCAATCCGCGTCTGGTGGTCCCCGACTGCGGCCTGCCTGGCTCGAAGTTGGAGGCCTTTGCCGAACTGGTCGACGAACTGCTCGACAACCAGCACAAGGCCCTGGTCTTCTCGCAATTCGTCGATCACCTGAGCCTGCTGCGCGAGCACCTCGACACGAAGAAGATTCGCTATCAGTATCTCGACGGCAGCACGCCCGCCCGGACGCGGCAGAAACGCATCGATGCCTTCCAGAACGGCCAGGGCGATCTGTTCCTGATCTCGCTGAAGGCCGGGGGGCTCGGTCTGAACCTCACTGCCGCCGACTATGTGATTCATATGGACCCGTGGTGGAACCCCGCCGTCGAGGACCAGGC
>JAAYBA010000014.1 GCA_012719085.1 Planctomycetota bacterium | reverse complement strand
TTCATCACGACCTGCGAATCGCCCCAGTGGACCAGGTCCGGCGAGTAGCTGATCCAGATCGACCACGGGCTGATCTCCGAGTGCGGGCGGTCCAGCCGCACGTAGCGGCCGCCGATCTTCTCAGGAAAGAGCACCGTGTTGCGATAGTCCGCCTGGGTGATCAGGCTGATGCGCTCGACCGAGGCGAAGTCGGTGGTGCGGGCCAGGGCGATGCGGACGCCGTGCTTCGAATAGGCGCTATAGGTGATGTAGTACGCGCCTTCCAGGAGCGTGATGCGCGGGTCCTCGACGCCGAAGGCCTCGTACTCGGCGAACGGCGGCTCGGTCCCCGGCGTCAGGAACGGCTCGGGCCGGACGCGGAAGGCAAAACCGTCGTCGCTCTCGGCGATGCCGAGGATCGAGCGGCCCGTGTCGAGGTGCGAGCGGAACAGCATGATGTAGCGGCCGTCGTGCTTGACGACGCCGGCGTTGTGAACCGTCTCGACCGGATACGGAACGTCGTCTTTCGTCAGGATCGGATTGCCCGGGTAGCGTGTGACAATCGGTTTTTTCATGGTACGCCCTCTGTCAACAAAACATGCCATGGTTCGATGCAGCATGGGCGAAAGCCCATCCTACGTGCTGCTCTCTTCGGTTTGTCACCCTGAGCGGAACGAAGTGGAGTCGAAGGGTCTGGCCGCGAAGAAGCCGGCTGCCACGTTCTTGTTCGGGCCTCTTCGAAGCAGGGGCCATCCACCCAATCTCGGACAACACCGTTCCACATAGCGTACAGCCCACTCGGTGCCAGATTCCTCCATTCCGCTTCGCTCCAGTCGGAATGACAAAGGTGGGACGGCGCGCTCCAGTCGGAATGACAAAGGTGGGACGGCGCGCTCCAGTCGGAATGAGAAAGGTGGGACGGCGCGCGCCAGTCGGAATGACAAAGGCGGGATGGCGCGCTCCAGTCGGAATGACAAAGGCGGGACGGCGCGCTCCAGTCGGAATGACAAAGGCGGGACGGCGCGCTCCGGTCGGAATGGCAAATCGCATGCAGACGCCGTATTGCAGGCAGGGCGGCCACCGTGAGCCTACGGTGCTGACCTTCTTGTCTGTCCTGGTCTGTCCATCCCGCAACGATCATTCGGCATATCCCATTCGAGTGACTTCAATGCTTCTCCGCTTCGCGGCGGAAGATTTCGGCGTAGACCTCTTCGTAGCGGGCGGCCATGCGGTCGATGGTGAAATTGGCTTCGACGCGTCGGCGGCATTGCCGGCGGTCGATGCGGTCGATGCGGCCGACGGCCTCGACGGCCTCTTCGACGCTGCGGACGAGATAGCCGGTGCGCCCGTCTTCGATCACCTCGCGGCAGGAGCCGAGGTCCATCGCAATGACCGGGACGCCGGCGGCCATCGCCTCGGCCATCACCAGGCCGAACCGCTCGCCAATCGTGTTCAGGTGCAGCAGAGCCCGGGCCTCTTTGAGAAGGTCGTCCCGCTGGACGGGATTCACCGGGCCGACGTAGCGGATGCGCGTGCCGTCGAAGTGCCGGGCGCAGGCGTCGAAGTAGGCCCGGTCCTGCACGATGCCGGCAACCAGCAGCGGCACGTCGGCCTTCTGCGCGGTCTCGATGGCCAGGTGCAGGCCCTTGTCGGGATGGATGCGGCCGAGGAAGACGAGCGCCTCGCCCGGCTGCTCGCGGAACGTCAGGTTCGACAGGTCGATGCCGTTGTAGACCGTCGCGACGTAGGGCAGCTCCGGGTCGCGGTCGGCGTCGCTGATTGAGACGTAATAGGTGTCCTTGTGCTCGCGGTAGATGCGGAGGATGTCCGGCTCAGAAAAGCCGTGGATCGTCGTGAGCATGGGCGTGCGGATGAACCGGGCGTACGTCAGCGGCAGGTAGTCGAAGTGGCTGTGGATCAGGTCGAACTCGTCGGCCCTCTCCAACGCCCTGGAGATGTGCAGGCAGGTCGAGACGGGCGGGACCTGGGTCTTGTCCTCTTCGTACCCGCGTTCGACGAAGCCGACCAGCCGGGCGCGGGTCACCGAGTCTTTCGTCGCGAACAGCGTGACGTTGCGAAAGCCCCGGGCGACGAGCCCCTCGGTGACGTTGCTGGCGACCGTCTCCCACGCCCCATACGCCCGAGGCGGCGTGCGCCACGCCACCGGCGACAGAATCGCGATGCGTTTGTCGCGCAACTTCATTCGCACATCCCCGCAAGGGCATAGGACCCATGGGACGAATGGGACCTATTGCGAAGCTCTGACCTCTTTCTTGATTCGCTGGATGTGGCCCCGGCCGAGGGCCTTGACCTCGCAGCCGAGCTCGAAGTAGCGGCGGATCTTCTCGTCGGAGAGGATGCCGAAGCAGTCGATCACCGCCAGCGGCTCGCCCGCCCAGGCGACCACGTCGTCGGGGTCGAGCGTCAGGTAAGGCTCATGGGGCACCGCCAGGATCAGCGCCTCGGCCCCGACGACTGCTTTGGATACGTCCTTCTGGACGATGGTGTTCGCCAGGTGCTCCTGGTTGCGGAAGAAGCGCGACCACGAGTGGCCCGGGGCGGGGTAGGTGTCCTGCGACTCCAGCTCGTACCAATGGTCGACGTAGGGATCGTGGACGCGGATCTCGGCGCCCATCTCGGCGAGCTTGCGGGCGACCATCTCGCTGCCGCTGTAGCGGGTGTCGCCGACGTCCTGGCGGTAGCTGGCGCCGCAGATGAGGACCTCGGCGCCGGCGATGTAGCGGCCCATGTTCCGCAGGGCGTCGCGGGTCAGTTGCGCCACGTGCAGGCCGCGTGTGTCGTTGATGTCGATGGCCGTGGGGGTGAGCTTGAAGATCTCGTCGCCGTCCTCGAAGCCGAGGATGTGCTTGTAGGCCCAGTAGCCCAGGCCGCCGTCCTTGGGCAGGCAGTAGCCGCCGATGCCCGGGCCGGGGAAGATCATGTTGTTGTGCGTCGG
>JAAYBA010000136.1 GCA_012719085.1 Planctomycetota bacterium | reverse complement strand
GGGATCTGGACCGATCCGATGCTCTTCATGCGTCGCTTGCCTTCTTTCTGCTTCTTGAGCACCTTCATCTTCCGGGTTACGTCGCCACCGTAGAGCTTGGCGGTCACATCCTTGCGGTAGGCCTTGACGGTCTCTCGTGCGATGATCTTGCCGCCGATGGCGACCTGGAGCGGAACCTCGAACTGGTGTCTGGGGATGGCCTTTTTGAGTTTGAGGATCAGCTTGCGTCCCCTCTGCTCGGCGTTGTCGCGGTGGACGATGATCGACAGGGCGTCGACGGGCTGGCCGTTGACGAGGATGTCGATCCTGACCAGATTCGTCGCCTCGAAATCGGTCAGTTCGTAATCCATGGTCGCATAGCCCCGGCTGATTCCTTTGATCTGGTCGTAGAAATCGTAGACGATCTCGGCCAGGGGGGCCCGGTATTCCATCATCACGCGGGTCGGGTTGAGGTAGTCGGTCTTGACGAGCTTGCAGCGCCGTGCCTCGGCCAGTTTCATGATCCCGCCGATCGACTCGGTGCTGGTGATGATCTCCAGCCGAACGAACGGTTCTCGTAGCTCCTGGATATGCGTTCGATCCGGCAGTTCGCTGGGCGAGCCGATGCGGCGCACCTGCCCATCGCTCATGACGACCTCGTAGCTGACGGTCGGCGCGGTTTGGACGATGTCGATGTCGTTTTCGCGTTCGAGGCGTTCCTGGATGATCTCCATGTGGAGCAGGCCGAGAAAGCCGCAGCGAAAGCCGAAACCGAGGGCCGGGGAGTTCTGGGGGACGAATGTGAAACTGGCATCGTTGAGCGTCAGTTTCTCGAAGGCGGCCCGGAGCTTCGAGTATTCGGTGTTGTCGCCCGGATAGAAGTCGGAGAAGACCATCTGCATGGGCGGCTGATAGCTTTTCAGCGGGTCCGGGGCCGGGTTGGCGTCGTCGGTGACCGTGTCGCCGACGTGTACGTCGGCCAGATCGCGAATGTTTGCGACGATGTACCCGACCTCGCCGGTGCCAAGCTCCTCGACGGGCGTCATGGCCGGACGGAACTTGCCCAGCTCCGTAACCAGGTAACTGCGGCCCGTGTGCATCAGCCGCATCTTCTGACGCACGCGCAGCTTGCCGCTGAAGACCCGCACGTAGCAGATGACGCCCCGGTAGGGGTCCGAGTGGCTGTCGAAGACCAGGGCCCGTGTCGGTTCGCTGCCGCGCTCGGCGGGGGCCGGCAGCAACTCGCAGATCGCATCGAGCAGTTCCCGGACGCCCTTGCCCGTCTTGGCGCTGATCGCAAAGCACTCGTTCTTGCGGATTCCGAGCACGTGTTCGATTTCCTCGGCCACGACGTCCGGCTGTGCGGCCGGCAGGTCTACCTTGTTGATGACGCCCATGATCTCGACCCCCGTTTCCACCGCCAGATAGGCGTTGGCGACGGTCTGGGCCTCGACCCCCTGGCTGGCGTCGACCACCAGCAGGGCCCCCTCGCAGGCGGCCAGGGCGCGGGAGACCTCGTAGTGGAAGTCCACGTGCCCGGGTGTGTCGATCAGATTGAGCATGTACGTATGGCCTTCGTACTCGTAGTGCATCGTCACCGCCGAGGCCTTGATGGTGATGCCCCGTTCCCGCTCGATGTCCATGTCGTCGAGGAGCTGCTCTTTGGCCTCGCGGGCGGTGATCGTCCCGGTCAGTTCGAGCATCCGGTCGGCCAGCGTGCTCTTGCCGTGATCGATGTGGGCGACGATCGAGAAGTTGCGTATGTACTTCGTGTCCAAGCTGCGTTCCTCAAAGCGATGAAAAATCACACAAAACCGAATCGGCGACGGCCAGGGCCCTTCGCGCCAGGCGCACCTGGCCCGCACCGGCTTCTATGAGCCCTTCCCGTTCGTGCCGACGCAGCGGCGTGGCGAAGACTTTTCGGAAATCCGCCCCGGTCCTGCGCTGGAAGTCAGCCAGATTGACGCCTCTGCGGGTCCGCAGGTTCAGGACGGCCGTTTCGCAGATACAATCGTCGCGGTCCGGCTGCTGCCGCTGTTCGGTCGCCGGCCGGCCGGCTTCTATGCGGCTGATATACGCGTCGATATCGGCCACGTTCGCGGTTCGTTCACCGCGCCAGTACGAGGCCGCCGATGGGCCGATGCCGATGTATGGTCGGTTCTCCCAACATCCCATGTTGTGACGGCACTCGAATCCTTCTCGTGCGAAGTTGGAGATCTCATATTGCACGAACCCCGCCGCCGCCAGCAGGTCGATGGCCAGTTCGTACATTGCCCGGTCCGTGTCCTCCTCGATGCTGTCGATTCGACCAAGTCGGCGGGCTTCGTACAGAGGCGTTCCCGGCTCGAAGCTCAGGCTGTACGCCGAGATATGCTGCATCCCCAGCGAGATCGCCGACTCCAACGATCGCTGCCATGAATCGAGCGTCGAGCCCGGAACGGCGAAGATCAGATCGATCCCCACGTTCGTGAATCCCAGATCCTGGGCCTGGCGGACCGATCGCACCGCCTCATCGGCGCTGTGCCGACGGCCGAGCAGCTCCAGTTCGCTTCTGTGGAAGGACTGCACGCCGAACGAGAGCCGATTGACGCCGCAGCAAGCCAGCATCGACAGCATCTCGATGTTGGCCTGTCCCGGATTGCACTCGACTGTGAATTCCTCTGCGTTGGGCCAGGTCGACGCGACGGTCTCGACGAGCCGGGCCAGTTGGTCCGCCGGCAGGCTGGTCGGGCTGCCGCCGCCGATGTAGATCGTCCGCACCGCCGGGACCGCCTGATAGCGTTGGGCCTCCTCCAGCAACGCCGACACGAGCCGAGGCATGTCCCGCCCGGCTGTCGGCTGCGAATAGAACGCGCAGTATCCGCACTTGCTCGCGCAGAACGGTACGTGCAGATAAAGGCCGGGGGCCTCGTCGTCGGATGGTGCCGAATGCGAACTCACGGGCGGTCAACTCTGAGAGCTCATGCTCTCCAGGAATTCCTCGTTGGTCGGATATCTCTTGAGTAGCTTGAACAGGGCCTCCATCGCGTCGCGAGGGCCGTAGTTCGCCAGCACGCGTCGCAGCGTAATCAGGCCCTGGCTGCGATTGTCGTCGTACAGCTTGGTCTCCTTGCGCGTTCCGCTGGCCGGTATGTCGATCGCCGGATAGACCCTTGCCTCGGCCAGCGTCCGATCCAGCACGACCTCGCTGTTGCCCGTGCCTTTGAACTCCTCGAAGATCAACTGGTCCATGCGCGAACCCGTATTGGTCAGGCAGGTGGCGATGATCGTGATAGATCCGCCGTTCTCGACGTTGCGGGCCAGGCCGAAGAGACGGCGCGGCACCTCCAGGATGCCTGCCTCCAGGCCGCCGCTCATCGTGTGGCCGCGCGGGGCGCCTCGCCGGCGGGTCCGGTTGTTGAATGCCCGACCCATTCGTGTCAGGCTGTCGATCAACAGGACGATCTCGCGGCCGCACTCCAGTTCCGTCTGGACGTGGGCCAGCATCAGTTCGGCCAGCTCGGTGTGCTCGTCGGCACTGTGATCGCTCGTGCTCGAGACCACCTCGGCCCCCTCCACGGCCCGGCGGAAGTGAGTGACTTCCTCCGGACGCTCGTCCAGCAGCAGGACAATGACGCGGCTCTGGGGCGAGCACTGGCGAATCGCCAGGACCATCTGTTCGAGCAGAACGGTCTTGCCCGCCTTCGGGGGCGAGACGATCAACTGTCGCGTTCCTTTGCCGATGGGGGCGATCAGATCGACGATCCGCATGCTCACTTGGCCGCAACTGCCCAGATCGAACCGTTCGTGCGGATCGATGGCGGTCAGGTCTGCGAAGTGGGGGCGTTTGCGGAAGGCGTCGGGGGCCAGGCCGCCGATCATCTCGACGGTCGTCAGGCTGGGTTTGCCCTTCTTCCGCTCGATCTGGCCGGTGACGGCGGCGCCCTCGACCAAAGGAGCGCGTTTTGCCACCTCCGGATGGACCGTCAACTCCACTGGTCCAGGGCGGAACGACCGTTCGGCCGTTCGCACGACAAACTGCCGCTTGCCAACGTGCTTCAATACTCCAGTTACTGTCTCGGCCATCAAAACCTTCCAAGGGAAATATCGCTGAAAACGGGTGATCGAGCGAAACGAGCGTATCATAGCACATTCGTCCGCCTTGGCAAAGGGTACCTTTTGATGAATCCGCTGCATCATTTTTCTGCGTGCGGGCCTGCCCCGGGCGCGGCCCGGTCGGGCCCGGCTCGATCTTATTCGACAGATTGTCGGTCCTGGCGTCGAGGAAACACTTGACGCGGCGGCCGAAGGACCTATAATCAGCCGGTGGAACCAGGGAAGCAAGGGCATGTAGGTTCTTGCGGGGTTCCGTAAGCGTTCATCGTTCATGACTGCAATGGAGGAGGCATAAGATGAACCCGGCCGTTCTTTTCTTGTTGTGCAGCACATCTCTGATTACATCCGCATCCCACGGTCCGAATAGCGCGGCGCCCGGGCCATCGAGACCTACGGTGTCGATCCGCCTCGATGTCAACGCCCCGGAGCCACTGGCCGAAGCGATTCGCCAGCACGTGGCCGAGGCCTTCGGGCCCTATGAGGGTGTCCGGCTGGTCGAGCAGAACCCGCAGTGGACGATCAAGATTGTGACCCAGTCGCTTCTGGACGACGAGGGCAACATGACCGCGATCGGTCTGTCGGTGGTCGTATTGGAGCATGGGCCGCAGATGAACATGCTTACGACGCTGGCTCAGGCGTGGCGTTACATCATCAACGCCGGTCTTCTCCAGCGGGATCAACCCCTGGAGGTGGGAATGAGGCAGTTGATGGCGATGATCGAGCAACTGCCCAAGACCGATGAGTTGACGGTCCTGTCGCGCCACCTGATGTGTGTGATCGCCACCGAGAAGCTGGGCGACGCCTGTCGCGACATCGCAGCCGACTTTAACGCCCAGGTCCTTGGGCCGAAGGTCGGGTCGCGCGACGGCGGCGCAACGCATCGTGCCGGCTGATTGCGAGTTGTCGCCGTTGCCAGTGCGAGTGTGACGTCGCGCCCGCTCTGCGGCTGTCGATGGGCTGGATTCTCCAGTATGACGCCTCGTTCCGTTTGCAGCCTCTCCGTGTCTTGCGGATCACCCGGTTTACAATACGTACTTTCCACAATTGACAAACTCCGGGATCTTGGTATAAGGGACACCACGAGAAGGGTCGTACCGAACCATGCATCAGAAAAGTGCTGCACCTCTTTGCCGGATGTCGCGTTTCGACGGTGAGGGCGGGTGTGCCAGGGAGGTAGTGCAAAGTGCGGTAAGGAGGGTGCGACCGTGGAGACGCTATGGAGAGCGTTGAGAATCGTCTTGCCGGTTCTCGTGGGGTTCTGTCAGGTCCAGAGCATCTCGGCCCAGACCGATTCGGCCGGCCGTAAGGTGCTCATCGGGTTTCATCCTGCTGTCGGATCCAATCGTCCCCAAACCCTCACCGAGGTCATTCGCGGTGCGGGTGGGCAGGTCGATCACTCTTACCATCTGCTCCCGATCGTTCTGGCGACGATGAGCGATGAGACGCTCGAGAGCATCAGAAGCCGTCCCGAGGTTGCGTACGTCGAGCGCGATCGACGCGTCCATGCGACCGCGCAGGATACCCCCTGGAATATCGAGCGGATCGGCGCCGATCGGGTCTGGACCGTTGAGTACGGCAACACCTCTGGCGCTGGCGTCGATGTGGCCATTCTGGATACAGGGATTGACGCGGATCACCCGGATCTGTCGGTCGTCGGCGGTGTCAACTGCACCGGCAACATCCTCAAAGACGGCAGCACGAGGCGCGCCGATTGGACCGACAAGGAAGGGCACGGCACGCATTGCGCCGGGATTGTGGCGGCCCTGAACAACGGCGTCGGGGTCGTCGGCGTCGCGCCCCAGGCTCGGCTCTGGGCGGTGAAGGTGCTTGCCGACGACAGGAGTGGGTACGTCAGCGACGTGATTCAGGGGCTCGAGTGGTGTGTGGACCACGGAATCGATATTGTGTCGATGAGTTTCGCGGGGGAGTTCAGTCAGGCCCTCGGCGAGGCATGTGACGCCGCCTGTGAGGCGGGCCTGCTTCTTGTCGCCGCTTCGGGCAACGATGGGATCGCCGTCGGCTATCCGGCGGCCTATGACTCGGTGATGGCGGTCTCTGCCGTTGATGCGGCGGACCGCCTGGCGGCGTTTTCCAGTGTGGGGCCCGCCGTCGAGTTGACCGCGCCCGGCGTGGACATCCGATCCACCTACTGCGACGGTGCCTATGCCAATTACAGCGGCACGTCGATGGCCTGTCCACACGTGGCCGGCGTCGCTGCTTTGGTCTGGGCGTCTCCATCGCTCGGGATTCACAGTGCTGCGGGCGTGCGGGCTCGATTGCGGGCGACGGCTGAGAAGCTGCCCTCATTGTCAGCGGCGCAGGTCGGTTCCGGCCTCGTTCATGCCGAGAAGGCCGCACTGCCGCCGGCGGTGGTGGACCTGGCTGTCGCAGAGATCCGCCTGACCGATCCCGTCATGCAGGGCGACTCCATCGACGTGACGGCGACGATCGAAAACGTCGGCAACCGAAGTTGTGCGGCCGGCGTGAGCGTGACCTTGGCCCGCAAGGGCGCCAGTGACGCGATCGGGACCCGGAAGACCACCCAGACACTGAGCCCGGGCGCCTCTATGACGTTGACCTACACCTGGGATACGACCGACGTTCCCGCGGGCGTGCAGACGCTCACCGTCCAGCACGACATGACCGATGACGACGCGACGAACGACCGCAAGAGCGTCTCGGTGACGGTTCGCGTGCCCATCTTCGACATTGCCGTCACCTCGGTCAACGGTCCTCCCAGCGTCACGAAAGGCGATTCGGCGCAGATCATCGTGGCCGTGGAGAACGTCGGCGACGAGGACGTTGTCGAGGATATCGCCGTGTCGCTGACGTCAGACGGCGCAACAACCTCCGATAAAGGCGATGACGTCGTCATTGGGACACAGATCATCCGCGGCGGTTTGTCGGCCGGGCAGAGCGTGAACCTCACGTATATGTGGGACACGCGAGGCGTTGGCGCCGGCACGCATACGCTCACCGCCAGCCATGACAGGGCCGACGAGTATTCGGACAACGATTCCGACGGGATGACCGTGACTGTTGCCGATGCGGCGTCGCCCAGCATGACCATTGCCTCGGTCATGCCCCGGATAATCCGGTTGGGAATGCCCGGCTCGATCGTCATTCGAGGGGCCGGCTTCGCTGACGGCGCCAAGGTGTGTTTCGAGCGGGGCGAAGGTCCGCCCCCGACGGCCACGAGCACTCGGGTCATCAGTCCGAATTCGATGATGGCCCGCGTGACGATCGCCGACGACATGGTGTCGATCCCGGCGGTGTGGGATGTCCGCGTGACCAATCCCGATGGGTCTTCGGCCGTACTTCGCGAAGGTCTTGCTGTGCAGCCGTAGCTGGGACGCAGGCGAACGGAGTTCCAAGCCGGCATGGCTTTGACATGTAACCGATCCGGATCGCGATTCGGATCGATCCAACGAACCAAGGATGGGTGGCGGCAATCGGTACGTCCACGGATGGACGGGGCACTGCCTGGGGCAGCAACCCGGCGGAACGGCCACGGGGTTGTACTGGCCTGGGCAGTGCCCTCCCGATGAGGCGTGTGCCGCTGCCGATGTTCATCTCTACGGGTCCTGCGATGCGGGGATCCGCCAAGGAGGGGTGATGGCAATGAGACTGTTGCGATTTCTCGTCGCTCTGTGGCACGGCTGGCATGCCCTTTGGCAGTTGAACTGGGACCGAACGGCGGCGTTGGATTTTCACAAGTGGGAAAGCAAGATCGAGATTCGCCAACGCCTGTCGGGCCGCCATCTCTGAGCCCCGGGCAATCTGTTTGGTCTGCGGCACGGCTTCGACCGTTCCGTTGCGCGATAGAGCTTTGACAGTCTTCTGCACGCCGCCTATGATGGCTGCCGACATACGCACGGTTGCGCAAGGCGACCGGATTGTCGGAACATCAGACGCACTCGACGGGAGACGGCTGTCATGGAGCAGAACGAATTGGATCGCAACCGCATCCCCGCACGGCCGGACCATAGCCGGGGCTTGATTCTGTTGCTGCTGGCGCTGCTTGTGGTGCTGCTCTTCTGGCAGATCAGACCCTGGCTGTTCGGCGTGCACGACCGCAGCGCCACCCCACGCGCCGTCACGCCGCGAGGCGACCTGGCCGAGGATGAGAAGAGCACCATCGAGCTGTTTCGACAGGCCTCGCCGTCGGTGGTGTTCATCACCAGTAAGGCCGTTCGACAGAACCTGTTCAGTCTGTACGCCACCGAAGTGCCGCAGGGGACGGGCTCGGGCTTCGTCTGGGATGCAAACGGATACATCGTGACGAATTTTCACGTGATCAAGGATGCCCAGGCGGCCGACGTTACCCTGGCGGACCATTCGACGTGGCCGGCTCGGCTCGTCGGGGCCGAGCCCGACAAGGACCTGGCGGTTCTGAAGATCGACACGCAGGGCCGCGCTCTGCCCGCCATTGCGGTCGGCACTTCGAGCGACCTCGAGGTCGGACAGAAGGTGTTCGCCATCGGCAATCCCTTCGGCTTCGACCAGACGTTGACCACCGGCGTGATCAGCGGTCTGGGCCGTGTGATCCAGTCGCTGACGGGTCGTCCCATCGAGGGGGCGATTCAGACCGATGCCGCCATCAATCCGGGCAACTCCGGCGGGCCGCTGCTGGACAGCGCCGGGCGGCTGATCGGGATCAACACGGCGATCGTCAGTCCCTCCGGGGCGTACGCCGGGATCGGTTTCGCCGTGCCGGTCGATGTGGTCAACCGTCTGGTTCCACAGATCATTCGCTATGGCCGTCCGCCGAGAGCCGGTCTTGGCGTGGTCTTGTTCGAGGACTACATCGTGCGGCGCCTTGGCATGGAAGGCGTGCTTATCCGCGAGGTGAGGTCCGGCAGTGCTGCCGAGAAGGCGGGCCTGCGATCGGCGGGGTATGACGCCCGCGGCCGAATGGTGGGCGACTTGATCGTCGCCGTGGACGGACAGCCGGTGCGCACCAGCCGCGATCTGTACCGTTTTCTTGACGTGCGCGAGGTCGGAGATCGGGTGGTGCTGAGCGTGTGGCGCCCGGAAGGGAAGGTCGATATCGAATTGACGCTGCAATCGCTATGAAGTTCTCGCACTCCAACACGGCCGAACGTACGTCAGAAGCGACCTTCATCGACGTGCACTGTCACTGCCTGCCCGGTCTGGACGATGGTCCGCCCGATGTGCCGGCGGCCCTGACGCTGTGTCGTGCCCTGGCGGCCGACCGCATCGCCACCGTCGTGGCCACGCCGCACCAGCTCGGACGTTACGATGGACGCTACGACGCCAAGGCGATTCGGCAGGCGGTCGCGCAGCTCAACGAGTTGCTGGCCGGGGCCCGGATTCCTCTGAAGGTCCTGCCGGGGGCCGACATTCGGATCGACGAGCGAATCGAGGAGTTGGTGCGATCCGATGAGATCGTCACCGTGGCCGATGGGGGGCGGTACCTGTTGCTCGAACTGCCGCACGAGGTCTTCATCGATCCGGAGATGCTGCTGGCAAGGCTGGCGGAAGGGGGGCTCTGCGGCGTGATCACGCACCCGGAACGTCACACGTTCCTGGCCGAACGCCCGCAGTACGTCCGTCGGTGGGTTTCCTATCGGCCCTGCCTTCAGATTACCGCCGGCAGCTTCCTCGGCGGTTTCGGCCGGCGAAGTCAGGAGGCGGCCTGGGCGTTTCTCAAGGAGCCCCTTCCCCTGGCGATCGCCACGGACGCCCACGACACCGCGGGACGGGCGCCCTGCATGAGCCAGGCGTATCAACTGATCAGCCGGCATGTCGGACGCGATGAGGCCGACATTCTCTGCGTGGAAAATCCTCGAAGACTCGTGACGGGCGAGAGTCTCGTGATGCTGAACCTTGAGGCGGATCGGTGGACGGGCAGATGAGGCGTTGGGTCGTCGAACCGAGATGCCGTCCGACGAGAGCGATTTTTCTTGCGCTCCGGGCAACGGAAATGCGAATTTTGACGTCACGCGTGCCGATATAGGATGTGGACACGCCAAAGGGGCCCGAGCGTCGGGCGCCGGCGGTCGGAGAAGTCTCTTTGTGATGGCGAGGTCGTTGTGGCAAAACGCAGGAGTGCAAATCCGAAAAGCGACGGAGCATCCGTCTACGTGGGCATCGTCGGTTTGGGCTACGTCGGACTGCCGCTGGCACGCGAGTTCTGCAAGGGCGGGGCGAAGGTGCTGGGCTTCGACGTCAATTCCAAGGCGGTCGCGACGATCAATCGGGGCCGTAGTCCGATAAAGCACATCCCTCACGCCACCATGTCCGAGATGATCCGGTCGGGCCAGTTTGAGGCCACCGAGGACATGCGTCAATTGTCGAAGCCGGACGCGATTCTGATCTGCGTGCCCACGCCTCTGACCAAGAACCGCGAACCCGATCTTCAGTACGTCGAGACCACCTGTCACACGATTGCCAGATACCTCCGCAAGGGCCAGCTCGTAGTCCTGGAGAGCACGACGTACCCCGGCACGACCCGCGAGGTCATGCTGCCGATCCTCGAACAGTCGGGGCTCAAGGTCGAGAAGGACTTCTTCCTGGCCTATTCCCCGGAGCGTGAGGACCCGGGCAACAAGAGCTTCCGGACGTCTACGATCCCCAAGGTGATCGGCGGCTACGGCAAGGAGAGCCTGCGCCGGGCGCTGCAGGTGTACCGCTGTGCGATCGAGACGCTGGTTCCCGTGGACAATTGCGAAGTGGCCGAGGCGGCTAAGATTCTCGAAAACACCTATCGCTGCATCAACATCGCGCTGGTCAACGAGCTGAAGATGCTCTTCGACCGCATGGGCATCGACGTCTGGGAGGTCATCCGGGCCGCCGGCACGAAGCCGTTCGGATTCAGTGCGTTCTATCCGGGTCCCGGCCTGGGCGGCCACTGCATCCCGATCGATCCGTTCTATCTGACGTGGAAGGCGCGCCAGTACGCGATGCCGACGCGTTTCATCGAGTTGGCCGGCGAGATCAATACGAGCATGCCCGAGTACGTCATTCAGCGGACGGCCGACGCCCTCAACGAGCATCGCAAGAGCCTCAAGGGCTCGCGTGTCCTGGTGCTCGGCCTGGCCTACAAGCCGGACATCGACGATGTGCGCGAGTCGCCGTCGCTGGAACTGATCGAGATGCTCAAGGAAAAGGGCGCCAAGGTCGATTACAACGACCCCTACATTCCGCAAACGCACAAGCAGCGCGAATACGACCTTCGGATGAAGAGCAAGCCGCTGACGGCCAAGACCCTTGCCAGCTACGACGCTGTGCTGATCGCCACCAACCACAGCGATTACGACTACGCCTGGATCGTCAAGCACGCCCGGCTGGTCGTGGACACCCGCAATGCCACCGCATCGGTTCGCAGCGGGCGCAGCAAGATCGTCAAGGCGTAGGCCGGCTTTCTCTTAGCGCAGTCCGACGCGCGGTATGTAGAAGACGCCCGGTCCGACGCCGGGCTCGTACGGTTCGTTGGTCTCGGGTTGTTTGATCACGTGCATGGCCTGCGTGTCGGCGGGCCGGTAAGACTCGACGCGTCCGTCCACGTGTCCGGCGCGAAGCCGGATCTCCAGGCCTGCCAGTTCCTCCGCCGTGCCATTGCCGGGTTTCGACCAGAAAGCTGACGAGATCGGCGTTCCATCGACGACCTGTGCCTCGCGGAATGGTTCGCAGCTTCCGTAGGTCAGAGGACTGCGCCAGTGGTCGTAGCCGAGATAGTCGCTGACGACTACGGTGCCTTCTCGATACCCGCGAGCCGGACCGCTTGGACCCCGGAACAGCCTGCTGTCGGCGCCGAGATATCCTACGTAGTTCCAATAGAGGCAGTAGGTGCCGAACAGGGCGTCCGGTACGGCAGGCGTCTCGGGATGGTCCCAGTCATCGCCGGCGTCCCACGATTCCTCGAGATACCGGTACTTCAGCGGGGCGTTGGGACAGAACATCACGTCAGCGTCGTTGATGTAGGCCCGCAGATAGGCGCTGACTGAGCGTCGCACGCCGGGGGCCCGTTCGAGATATCCGGTCAGCATGTTCGGCGCCTGCCAGTTCCAACTGTCTTCCATGCCGATGGTCGCGACCGACGGCGGATATCGTTCGTCATTGTCGGACGCGAAGACGTCGACGGAGGCCGTGATCTCTCGAAGCCGTCGCATCCCGACGATGGACCGGGCCTGCCGGCGGGCTTTCCCCAACGCCGGCAGCAGAAGGGCCATGAGCATGGAAACGATACCCACGACGACGAGCAGCTCGATCAGCGTCAGTCCTCGCTCGCCACCTCGGCGCAAACCCAACGCGCACCTGGGTACTCCATCGCAACAAGCTCGCAACGTCGCACGCATCGCGGGTCTCGCACTTCAACCGTTCCCGTTTCGTCGATCCCATCCTATGGTGATCGTGGATACAGGTCAACACCGAATCCACAGAATCCCACGCACGCCGTCGGACTCAAACGCAAGAGCCCAATTGCGGTCGGACTGCCGCAATTGGGCCCCCCGCGATGCCGTTGCGTTCGCTCCCGCCGCCTCCGAACGCCGGCGTCTTCACATGACGTTCCCGTCGCTATCT
>JAAYBA010000135.1 GCA_012719085.1 Planctomycetota bacterium | reverse complement strand
GGTGGAGGTGACGACAAGAAGCCGGGCATTGGCTGGAGCTGTGATGGCGTTTCTCGGATTGCACGTAGCCGTGTGGATGGTCCTGGTGGTGTACTTCGCCGGCATGTTGCTGATGGGCTGGTGGAGCAGGCGGGACGTCCGGGACCAGGAAGGGTATCTGCTGGGCCATCGGCGGTTTGGCGTCTGGATGATGGTGATGCACGCCTTCGGCGCCGGCACCAACCCGGGCGACGTTGCCGGCGTCGTGAGCAAGACGGTCTCGGGCGGCGCCTCGGGCATCTGGGTCTCCTGGATGTGGCTGTTCGGAACGCCGTTCTACTGGCTGATCGCGCCCGTCGTTCGACGGATGCGATGTCTGACTCTGGCCGACTTCTTCCAGGAGCGGTTCGGCAAATCCGCCAGCGCCCTGTACATTCTCGTCGCCACCGCGGGAATGATCGTCTGCCTGGCCAGCGTCCTGCTGGCCACTGCGCGGACGGCGCAGGGACTGATGGGCAAAGCGACGGTGCAGACGGCGGACGTCAGCGGGTGGCCGCCTCAAGCGGAGCTTGGGGATGGCCACTCCACAGGGACCGTACCCAGGTCCTCCGGCCTGGAGGCTGCCACCGGTGCGCTGACCCCATGGGAAAGCGAGATGTGGTTCTTCGGGATTCTCCTGGTGACCACCGCCGTATTCCTGATCTACAGCTACTGGGGCGGGATCGTTGCGGCGATTCGCACCGACATGGTCCAGGGCCTGATGATCATCGCGCTGTCGGTGATTGCGATCCCGATGGCGCTGAATCTCAAGGAGGTCGGCGGCCTGACGGGCATGCGCCAGACGCTGGCAGCGACGGATCGGGGCAATCTGCTGAGCCTGTTCGATCCGGGCGCGTTCGATCTGTGGACCGTGATCCTGTTGTGCGTCAACGCGCCGCTCAGCGCGCTGGCGTTTCCGCACCTGATTCCAATCTGCGGGGCCGGCCGCACTGAGTGGGAAGGGCGGGTCGGTTTCACCTATGGCAACATGCTCAAGCGAATCTGCACCATCGGCTGGTGCCTGCTGGGCCTGGCCTGGCTGGCCTACCTGCTCGAGACCGGCTCGGCGATTCATCCCGACGCCGCCTTCGGCGACTCGATCCGCATGCTGCTCTCGCCCGCCCTCCAGGGCGTGATGCTCGCCTGCGTTCTGGCGGCGGCCATGTCGTCGGGCGACGCGTTTCAGATCACGGTGGCTGGATTGTTCTCCGAGAACATCTACCGCGTTCACATCCGGCCCGGCGCCGACGAGAAGCATATGGTTCACGTCACGCGAATCGCCGGCATCGTGGTCGTACTGATCTCACTGGTCGTGGCAGTCCTCATGCGACAGAGCGTCGTCGGCGCCATTCTCGACTACTTCAACATCCTCAGCCTGGTGGGCGTCTCGACGGCGATGGGCATCCTCTGGCGACGCATGAACACCACGGGCATGTTCTGCAGCACGATCTCGGCGGTCATCGTCTTCGTAATCACCCGCTACGTCGGCGGTCTGCCCCGGCACGTGACCATTGCGGCGCCGATTCTGGTCGGCCTCGTCGCCGGTGTCGTTGGTAGCCTTCTCACCCGGCCGCCAAACCGCGAGGCGCTCGAACGGTTTCTGGCGAAGATCTACGTGCCCATCGGCCAGGAGGCCAGGCTCGCTTTGCCGCTCGACGAGGCGGTCCCGCCGTCGCAGCGATGGCTCACCGCCGGCGGGTTGTTTGTCGTCAAGCCCTCACGCCAATCGTGGCTTGGCTTCCTCGTGACATTGGCCATCTGTGTGCTGTGCGTGATCGTGATGCAGGCGCTGCTGAAAGGCTGATGGGCATGGCGACCGAGCAGGTCTCCTCGTGGACCGACAAGCTGACGGCCATCGCGCAGGAGCCGCTGGAGTTCTGCGAGGACTTCCCCCGGATCGCGCAGCGGTTCGAGGCGTGGTGGCATCAGTCACTGCTTGATCGTCCCGTGTTCATGGCCGAGGCCAACACCCGGCCCGACCGGCCCATCACGCGCCGGCTCGAACTGATGCACGAGCCCGATGTCTGGTTCCGCGAGAAGATGCTCGATATGCAGCAGGTCCATCGCGTCGGCGATATGTTGCCTCGCATCCGTGTGGACTTCGGGGCTGTACTGCTGGGCGGCCTTCTGGGAGGGCGTCGTGAGGTGCGCTCCGACACGAGCTGGACGCATGCATTCATCGACGACGACTGGTCGAACGCGCCGGACTGGACGATCCCCGACGATCATCCGGACTGGCGTCTGCTGCACGAATTGACGGGACGCGTAGCGCAAGATGCGGCGGGACGGCACCTTGTCTGTACGCCCGACCTGGGTGCCGCTGCCGACGTGCTTCTGAACCTGCGAGGCTCGGCGCAATTGTGCCTGGACGTGGTGACCCGCCCCGATACGGTCAAGGCTGCCGTTGAGGCGATTTACGCGAGTTGGCAGAAGGCCTTCGGGAGTCTGTACGCGACGTCACTGGAACACGGCGCTGGACTGGTCCACTGGTTGGGGCTGTGGTCGAACCGTCCATATGCGGTGCCCGCCTGCGATTTCAACGCGCTGATCGGGCCGGAACACTTTCGAGAACTGTTTCTGCCTGAGGTCGTGTGTGAAGCGGTCGCGGCCGGCCGGGCCGTCTTTCATCTCGACGGTCCCGATGCCGCCAGGCATATCGAGACACTGCTGGAGGTGCCCGAGATACAGGCCATCCAATTCACGCCCGGCGCGGGCCGCCCCTCGGCGTTGGCGTGGCTGGACATGCTCAGGCGAATCCAAGGCAAGGGCAGGTCGCTGGTGATCTTCTGTCCGGCCGAGGAGGTACTGGCGTTGGCAGAATCGCTGAAGCCCGAAGGTCTGGCGATCCTCATCGAACAATCCCCGCCTCCGGCCGAACTCAATGCTCTTTTCAACCAGTTCAGACGGCAGTACTGACGGCCGACCCTGGGCGGTCGGTCAGGTTCGCTGGCATGGTCTCTGCCGCCGGCTGGCATGCCCGAAGAGAAAGGACATCGTGCTGGTCAGGGTGATTCCCACGGTAAGCGGCACGGCGGCCAAACGCATCAGGATTCCAGACGCGCTGCGCCCGTGAGCGGGGCAGGTCGTTTGTGGTGCATCGTGCCATTGCGTCTCGCGGGGCAGACAGACTCTGAGGTGGCGCAGGGCCAACGCCGCTACGCGTCGGACGGTTGGATGACCACTTCTGACGGTGTGGTTCCTGAGATCCTGTATCGCCAGATCGACAGGGCCCATGCGGCCCAATGCGAGGGCGGCGAAGTAGACGATGAACTCATCGGGGTCGGGACGATTCAGATGCGTCTCGATCATCTCGATCACGGTGATGATGCCGTCGTCCGGGTCTTGCCAATCGCCGGTCTTCGCCGCCGAGACCAAACGCCACATGGCGTGGAAGCAGCGGTTGAAGGGATCGCCGTCGATGTGTGGCGGGATGAAGATCTTGTTGCGGGCGAGGATGAAGAAGGCATAGGCGCTGGGCGAGGACTGAGGCGGGTCCGGCAGACTCAGAAAGGCCCGGATGCCACCGTACCAGGGCAGACGGTGCAGACTCTCGAGCAGGGCCCAGCTCTTGCATGGGTGCCGGCTGATTGCGCTCTGGACGGCGTCGAAGATGGCGTCCGATTCACTCTGTATGGCGCTGAACGCCTCCAGGGTCCCCGTCGCGGTTCGCGAAGAGAAGAGGCCCTGAATGAGGGCGGCCTCGGACGGATTCTGCAGGATCAGTTCGGTGGCGACATCGGTTGTGCGGGAACGGTAGGGGGCATTGGCGAGGCGTGACAAAGCATGTTCGCGATCCGAACGGTGCATGGGCGGCTCCTGTGGCTGGCTCGGTCGAGCGGTTGTGCGATGGATGGGGCGGGTTCCGTCGGCCACTGTCGGCACGAAGGCCTGTCGGTGAATGAGGCCGTTGGGTCCAAATGGTTTGCCCTTTTATTCTGTCCGATATATGCTATCATTATTCAACATATCTCAAGGACCGACGGATTCAGAACGCAGATAAGAGGATATACGGAATGGACTGTATGGGTCAATCTGTCGAGTTTCGAGGGGATGTGACATCGAACACTCGGATTGTACATGACGACGACAAACGGCTATCGTAGTAGCCATACAGCCTCCCTGAGGAGAGAGCATTATGGCCATAAAGAGTGCCACTTTGTTGGGTCTCGGCCGCCTTGGGGACCATGTGTACTGGAGCGTTGTCTATGAAGGTGGAATTTCGTCTCAAGGAGTTGTTGGGCCGGTATGGCCAGGACTATCACGGCGTGATCGGCGATCTGGCAAACTGGGCCGGGGTCAATCGGCACACGATCGCCCGGCTCTACAACGATCGTGCCACCAGTGTGAGCTTCGTGCTCTTGAGCCGCCTGTGCAGTTGGATGGCCGAGAAGGGGATTCCCGCCGACGAGTTGCCCGGCGGGCTGTTCGGAGCCGGACGGGCGCCGCTCTGGAACACCATGGCGCGTCAGGGGGGCGAGGTAACGATCTACCTCGGTGAGTATCAACCCATCAGCGCCGGCGAAGTGACCTGGCGGTGGATCTCGCGTCGTGATTCGACGGTGGCGTCCGAGCTGGTTCAGCAGTTGTCCTCAGGCACCGAAGGAGGAACCCCTGCGCCCCGTCTGAACTTCCGGTACCTGCCGTTTCGTTACTCGCCGGCCGACCACATCGTGGACGCCGGGCTGCTCAACGAGGACATGAATCGGACCCGCGAGGTGTTCCGGCAGACCCAGCAGAATCCCGAGCCCGGCACGGCGATCATCATCGGCAGCCAGCGCGTCAACTACCTGCTGGAGTTCTTCGTGGCCGACCTGTTCGGCTGCAAACCCTTCACGCCGTCGGCCGGTCCGCCGTCCGTGCCGTTCTTCAGCGTGTATCGCCAGAGCGACCAGAATACGCCAAGCTGCTTTGGGGGAACCCGCAACCCGTTCCAGCAGAAGGACAGCACGACAGCCGGGCTGCACTACCTTAATGACCGAGGCAACTGGGTGGTCTGCCCGTGGGCTCGCGAAGAGCAGGACGCCGGCGTGGTGATTGCGGTGAACGACCATCGCCGCAAGTCGATCACGCTGGCCCTGTTCGGCTTCTCGGGCCGCGCTACCGAGGCCATCGGCAGGCAACTGGTCGGCAAGGAAGACCTCTTCTGGCCTCCGACCCTGAAGCGCAAGAACCGTGAGGTGGGCGTGTTCATCTGCCGGCTGACCTATACGCCCTCTGAGAGCGAGTATGATTCACGGGGCGACGTCCAGATGCAGACGTGCGAGGTGACGCGTCTTGAAGAGAAGACGCTCGACAAATTCGTCCACTGACGCCGCTCCCTGGATGAAAGGCCGTTGTCCTGTCGGTGCCGAGCGGCTATTCTGACGGTATGGAACGGCCGCCGCAGGGCGATGGAGCGGTCGAACGACATCCGAACCCGGAGCTGGAAAGGCCCTGACATGTCGAAGACGTCGTACTCACGCCGCGATTTCCTCAAGTTGGCCGGCCTGGCCGCCATGCCTGTGGCTCTCACCAGGTCTTCTCGTTCAGAAGGGGCGCACAGCTCGCAAGGGCGGGCCCGCCCGAATATCGTCTTCATCTTCACCGACGATCATGCGGTCCAGGCGATTGGGGCCTACGGCTCGATCGTCAACCGGACCCCGCATATCGACCGCCTGGCGTGCGAGGGGGCGATCTTCGACCGGTGCTTCTGCTGCAACTCGATCTGTGCGCCGAGCCGTGCCGCCGTGCTGACGGGCAAGCACAGTCACGCCAACGGCCAGATGACCAACGCCGATACCTTCGACGGATCGCAGCCGACGTTTCCGAAGCTTCTGCGTCAGGCCGGCTACGAGACGGCGATAATCGGCAAGTGGCACCTCCGATCGGACCCGACGGGGTTCGACCATTGGGAGATCCTCCCCGGCCAGGGCTCGTACTACAACCCCGACTTCCTCACGGCCGCCGGCACCAGGCGCTATCAGGGATATGCGACGGACATCACGACCGACCTGGCCCTCGACTGGCTCAAGACCGGGCGGGACGCGAGCAAGCCGTTCCTGTTGATGTGCCAGCACAAGGCGCCCCATCGTACGTGGGCGCCGGGCCCGGACCACCTGACGCTGTATGACGATGTCACGATTCCCGAGCCGCCGACGCTGTTCGACGACTACGCCGGTCGCAGTCCACTGCTCAAGCAGAACGAGATGAGCATCGCCGGGCACCTGATGTACGATTACGATCTGAAGGTCACCGGCCTCAAGGAGCCGGACGTGCTCGGCCGGGCGTACGAGAATCCCGAGTACCGGCGCATGACCGACGAGCAGCGCGCTCGCTGGGATGCCGCCTATGGGCCCAAGAACGAGGCCTTCCTCAACAACCGGCCGGAGGGCAAAGACCTGGTCCGCTGGAAGTACCAGCGCTACATCAAGGACTATCTGCGTTGCGTTGCGTCGGTTGACGACAATGTCGGGCGTCTTCTGGATTACCTCGATGCGGCCGGCCTGTCGGACAACACGATCGTTGTGTACAGTTCGGATCAGGGCTTCTATCTGGGCGAGCACGGCTGGTACGACAAGCGGTGGATCTACGAGGAGTCTTTCCGGATGCCCTTCGTCGTGAGGTGGCCCGGGGTCGCCCGGCCCGGCATGCGCGTCGGGGCGCTGGCGCAGAACATCGACTTCGCGCCGACCTTCCTCGACGCCGCCGGAGTCGAACCGCCCCGAGAGATGCAGGGCGCAAGCCTGCGCCCGCTGATGGACGGCGCGATCCCGCCCGATTGGCGACGCAGCCTTTACTACCACTACTATGAGAAAGGCGAGCACAATGTCCCTCGCCACGAAGGTGTACGGACCGAGCGATACAAGCTCGTGCACTTCTACGACGCCGGGCAGTGGGAGTTGTACGATCTGATCGAGGACCCGCAGGAGATGCGCAGCGTCTACGACGAGCCTGCCTACGGGCCCATCGTCAGGCAGCTCAGGGCCGAACTGGTATCGCTTCGCAGGAGGTACGCGGTCGATTCTGCCGCCCCGGTTTTCTGATTGGCATCGGGTGCGGGTGTTCTACAGACAAGGTGTTTGTCGGGATGGTGTCTTCTCTCGCTGATATGGAAAGGTTCTGCCATGAGGCACATCACGTGGTATGTCGAACTGACCGCGATCGTCCTGCTTGTCCTGGGGTCTCGTGTCGCGGAACGATGTAATGCGGCAGATGGGACGATGGGGCCGCTGGTGGTCTGTTCGGCGAATCGGCGCTATTTCCAGAACGCCACGACGGGCGACGTCGTCTATCTGACCGGTTCGCACACCTGGGCGAACCTCGTCGATATGGGTACGACCGATCCGCCTCCGGCGTTCGACTTCGATGGGTACCTCGACTGGATGGCCGGATTCGACCACAACTTCATCCGCCTTTGGACGTGGGAATTGGTGACGTGGGACACGACCGCCAATCAGCAGAACAAGCGGCACATCGTCGCGCCGCTGCCCTATGCGAGGACCGGACCAGGCGAGGCTCTCGACGGCAAGCCCAGGTTCGATCTGACGAAGTTCGATTCGGAATACTTCGCGCGCCTGAAATCGCGTGTCGTCGCCGCCCGCAAACGGGGGATCTACGTCTCGATCATGCTCTTCGAGGGATGGGGGCTCCAATTCGCCTCCGGCGCCTGGGAAGGCCATCCGTTCCATCCGAAGAACAACATCAACGGTATTGACGGCGATGCGAACGGCGACGGCAAGGGCGTCGAAGTCCACACGCTGGGCAACGAGGCGGTCACCGCGATCCAGGAAGCCTACGTTCGCAAGGTGATCGAGACGGTCAATGGCTGCGACAACGTGCTGTACGAGATATCGAACGAGAACCATCCGCCTTCGACCGCCTGGCAGTACCACATGATTCGTTTCATCAAGGCCTGCGAGGGGCGATCCGCCTCTGGCGGACCGATGCGGCATCCGGTGGGCATGACATTTCAGTACAAAGGCGGCAGGAACGAGACGCTGTTCGACAGTCCCGCCGACTGGGTCTCGACCAATCCCGACGGCGGCTACCGCGACGATCCGCCCGTGGCCGATGGACGGAAGGTCGTCATCACCGACACGGACCATCTCTGGGGCATCGGCGGCAACCAGGGCTGGGTCTGGAAGAGCTTCCTGAGGGGCCACAATCCGATCTTCATGGACCCGTATGACGGCGAGGTCCTCGGACCCGGTTCCGATTCCCGATGGGACCCGATCCGAAGGAGCATGGGGCACACCCGGCAGTTTGCCCGGCGAATGGATCTGGCCCGTGCCGTGCCGGTCAAGGACGTTGCCTCGACGGGGTACTGTCTTGCCGATGAGGGCAGAACCTACCTGGTTTTCCGGCCGCAAGGGCAGGGCGATTCGTTCACTGTTCGTCTGCCTTCCGGCACGTACACCTGCGAGTGGTTCGATCCCGGCAGCGGCAGGCAGGTCGCCGTCGAGACGCTCCAGGTCCGAGCGGGTGACCGGGAGTTTCGACCCGCGTTCGCCGGTGACGCCGTGCTTCTGCTTACTCGTACGGTGTCTCCCGAGAAGGAAAGCGATTGACAAAGCCCCCGGATATCGTCAAACTGAGGCTGTATAAGACATTAGCGCCCGTAGCTCAGTTGGATAGAGCAACGGATTTCTAATCCGTAGGTCGCAGGTTCGAATCCTGCCGGGCGTGTTTGCATGGAGGCGACGACGGTTTCTGTTCCATCCGCCGGGCGGTCTGGCCGCACGATGTGTGCCGTCGTGTCTGTAAAACTTGTGCATGAAGCACTTTAGGTCGCTTGTGGTCCCGGCGCGGCCGCATTTCCGGCGTCGGTGCGACGCCAAAGACGCGCGGAAACAGAGAAAAACCGTTACGAATCAAGGTGGTTGCGGCACTGTGCGTAAGTGAACGATCCGTCCAACGTATCGGAGCGGACCTGGATCGGTGCAGGTGATATGGACTCAGATAGAGAGGAGTGAAAATGGACGGCTTGAGAGAATCGCGTTTGAGAAACGTCGTGGCCTTCGTGGCGGGCCTGTGCCTGGTGGCTTCTGTGGCCTGCGGGGCCCCGATGAGTCTGAGCAATGGCGTTCCGGTCACGGGGATTT
>JAAYBA010000134.1 GCA_012719085.1 Planctomycetota bacterium | reverse complement strand
GGCGTTCGCTGGCCCAAGATGGTCTCGCCCGACGGGCGGGACAGTCCGAGCAGCGTGGGCGTGTTCCTGATCTGGCAGCAGCCGCACCCGATCTACTACGCCGAGCTGTGCTGGCGCGCCCGCAGCGACCGGGAGACGCTCGAACGATACCGTGACATCGTGTTCGCGACGGCCAAGTTCATGGCGTCGTATCCCGTGTGGGACGAGGCAGGCGAGCGTTACGTGCTGGGGCCGGCGCTGATCCCCGCCCAGGAGAGCTATGGCCGCTGGCGCCGGACCGTGCTGAACCCGACGTTCGAGCTGGCCTACTGGCACTGGGCTTTGGAGACGGCGCAGAAATGGCGGCAGCGGCTCGGACTGGAACGTGACGCCGGGTGGGACCGCGTGATACGGCACCTCTCGCAGCCGACCGTTCGCGACGGAGTCTATATGGGGATCGAGACCGAGCCGTATACGATTCTCAGGGATCACCCTTCGATGCTCTGCGCGCTGGGCGTGCTTCCGCAGACGCCCCTGATCGATCCGGAGGTGATGCGGCGGACGCTCGATCATGTGATGACCGAGTGGGACTGGCCGAGCACGTGGGGCTGGGACTATCCGGTCATGGCGATGACCGCTGCCCGCCTCGGAGAGCCGGAAAAGGCAATCGACGCACTGTTCGTCGATGCCGAGAAGAACCGCTACCTCGCCAACGGACACAACTACCAGTCGGCCAGGCTGCCGGTCTATCTGCCCGGTAACGGGGGACTGCTGGCGGCGGTGGCGATGATGGCCGCCGGCTGGGACGGCTGTCCCGACCGGCCGAGCCCCGGCTTTCCAGACGACGGCACGTGGCGCGTCCGCTGGGAGGGGCTGCGGCGGATGCCTTGACCGACGGGCCGAGCATCGGGTATCTCTGTGGGAGACAACACCACATCGAAGAAGGCGAAGGAGAACATGGGTATGCGACGGACGCTGAAGATCAACAGCATTGCGATCGTAATGGTGGCATTTCTGTCTGTGGCCTGTGGCGGCGCGCAGCGACGGACCGAGAGCTTCAATGCCGATTGGCGTTTCGCCAAAGGTGAGCAGCCGGAGCAGGCTCGGCAGATGGACTTCGACGACTCCGGCTGGGAGGCGGTGCGTCTGCCGCACGATTGGGCGATCTCCGGCCCCTTCAATCCCAGCGAGAACGGCTACGCCGGCAAGCTGCCCTGGCGAGGCGTGGGGTGGTATCGCAAGACCTTCCGGCTCGACGAAGCGGACAAGGGCCGGCGGGTATATTTCGATTTCGACGGCGTGATGGCCTTTCCCAAGGTGTACGTCAACGGCCAACTGGCGGGCGAGTGGGATTACGGCTATATGGCGTTTCGCGTCGATGTCACGGACCACATCAAGTTCGGCCAAACGAACGTCGTCGCGGTCCAGGCCGACACGCAGCGGTGGGGCACGCGATGGTATCCCGGCGCGGGCATCTATCGCAAGGTGACGATGACCGTCTGCGACCCGGTGCATCTGGCGCACTGGGGCACGTTCGTGACGACGCCCCAAGTGGGTGACAAAGCCGCGACCGTCCAGGTGCGCTCCGTGGTAGACAACCATCGCGACGTCGAGTCTACGGCTACGGTGGAGATCGTCGTGCTCGACCCCAAGGGTAGATCGGTCGCATCCGGGCGGAAAGAGATTGTCGTGCCGGCCGGCGACTCAGCGGAGATCGATCAGTCGTTCACGATCAAGAACCCACAGCGATGGGACGTCGAGCACCCCCACCTGTACACCGCCAGGACGATCCTTCGCACCGCCGACGGCGCCGCGGACGTGGAGGACACGACGTTCGGCATCCGGACGTTTCGGTTCACGGCCGACGATGGGTTCCACCTGAACGGCCGACGCCTCCAGCTCTACGGCGTGAACCTGCACCACGACCACGGACCGCTCGGGGCCGCCTTCTATCGGCGGTCGATGGAACGCCAACTGGAGATCATGCGCGACATGGGCGTCAACGCCATCCGCACCAGCCACAATCCACCGGCCGCCGAGTTGCTCGAGTTGTGCGACCGGATGGGCTTTGTGGTCTGGGACGAGGCCTTCGACAAATGGGACGGCACCGCGGGGCGGCAGCGGGGCGAACCGCCCCTGGAGGAGTTCGGCGAGCGGCAGATCCGCAACATGGTGATGCGCGACCGCAACAGCCCCAGCGTCGTCGTCTGGTCGATCGGCAACGAGATCGGCACGGGTCGCGAAGGCGTGACGCCGGAACGCGTGAAGTTCATGAGCGACTTCGTTCGCAAGTACGACCCGACGCGCCCCGTCACGATGGGTTGTCACATCCCCGGCATGGTCGATCAGCCCAACTTCGACGCGCTGGACCTGACCGGCTGGAACTACGACAGAAGATACGCCCGCTATCGGCAGAAGTATCCCGACAAGCCCATCGTCTACAGCGAATCGGCCTCGACCCTGAGCACGCGAGGGTTCTATACCCTGCCGCTGCCGAATCGCAAGAACCAGTATTCCAATCAGTTGCAGGTCGATTCGTACGACCTCAACGCCGCCGACTGGTCGGACATTCCCGACGTCGAGTTCAAGCTCATGGCCGACGACCGTTTCGTCGCCGGCGAGTTCGTGTGGACGGGGTTCGATTACCTCGGCGAGCCGACGCCGTTCAGCCAGGAGGCGCGCAGCTCGTATTTCGGCATCGTCGATCTATGCGGCATCCCGAAGGACCGCTTCTATCTCTATCGAAGCTACTGGCGGCCGGAGACGACCACCGTGCATATCCTGCCGCACTGGAACTGGCCCGACCGCGTCGGGCAGAACGTTCCGGTGTTCGTCTACACCAACGGCGATTCGGCCGAGCTGTTCCTCAACGGCAAGTCGCTCGGCCGCCGGCAGAAGGGTGTGATTCCCGAGCGACCGACCAACTTGGCGCGCGGGAAGGCCGCGACCGCAAGCTCCAGCCAGGCCGACCGCACGGCGGAGAAGGCCAACGACGACAGCAGGGAGACGCGTTGGACCGCGGCCTCAGGCGAGGCCGACCAATGGTGGCAGGTCGATCTGGGGCAGATTGAATCCGTCAAGTATCTGGCCCTCGAATTCGAGCGAGAAGAGAAGCTCTACGGCTACGAGATCGAGGTCTCATCCGACGGCTCGGCCTGGGAGACGATCGTGACCAAGCCCACCAGCCGCGAGCCGCGATGGGGTGGGCCGAAACGCATCTTCCACGATATGGATACACAGGCCCGGTACGTGCGAATCGAATTCAATGAGCTGCGCGAGAGGGCGTGGGCCAGCCTTGTCGAGTTCGCCGTCTATCCCGCGCACTGCGAGTCGGATTACTACGACGTGACCTACACGTATCGTCTGCGCTGGAACGACGTCGTCTACGAGCCGGGCGAGCTGAAGGCAGTCGCCTACAAGGCCGGCAAGAAGATCGGGCAGACGGTGATGCGTACGGCGGGCGAGCCGGCCGCGATTCGCCTGACGTCCGACCGGACACAGCTCTCCGCCACGGGCGAGGACCTTGCCTATGTCCTGGTCGAGGCGCTCGATGCCAAGGGGACGCTCTGTCCGCTGGCCGACCATCTCGTGCACTTCGAGATCGACGGCCCGGCCGAGATCGCCGGGGTCGGCAACGGCAACCCGCTTTCGCTCGAACCGTTCCAGAGCGACAGTCGCAGATTGTTCTATGGCAAGGCCATGCTGATCCTGCGCACGATCGAAGGACAGCGCGGACCGATTCGCGTCACCGCCCGCGCCGCCGGCTTGGAGGATGGGCGAGTACGTCTCCGCGCCGTGCGCTGAAATCCGTGGTAGGGGCAGGCCACCGTGCCCGCCCCCTGCAAAGAATGGAGTGCATGATGAGAACAAACGCATATCGATCATTGGTGCTTCTGCTCGGCGTCTTTCTGACCGGCACGGCCCTGGCCCTGGATGCGCCCATCGAGGTCACGTTCGCCGGCAGGATCTCCGAGCACAAATCGTCGCTGGCGGAACTGAACCCGCAATGGCCTTCGGACTGGTCGGCGTACGACTATCTCGTCGTGGAGATGAGGGCGTCGTCACCGCAGCGTTTCTCGGTGTGGATTCATACCGCCAACGGGCGGCGTCGCGTGATGTTCCAGCCGTACGGACAGAACATCTGGCTGCGCGCCTCGATCCCGCTGCAGTACTTCCGAGGCAGAGACCAGCGGGGCAACGACCTGGCGTCGGCCAACAATCGGCGTTTCGACACGTTCTGGCTTTCGACCTGGGGGCCGTTCGGCGACCTCCGGAACGTCGAGGCGCTGAGCGTGGTGATGGAGTATCCGCTGAATGAGCCCACGCTGGAAATCCGCTCCATCGAGCTGTCGAAGGAGGACAAGGGCTCGGCGTTTCTCGATTCTGAGCCACACGTCGATGAGTTCGGCCAGTGGGCCCGCGCCGATTGGCCTGGCAAGATCGCCAGCCGCGAGCAGCTTGAGAAGGAGCTGGCCGACGAGCGGGCGGCGCTGACGGGTCGCGACGCGTT
>JAAYBA010000133.1 GCA_012719085.1 Planctomycetota bacterium | reverse complement strand
GTGAAACTCCCTACACTGGGTTCCTCGGTGGGTATGCTGTGTCGAACGAACAGAATCGTTCCTCCTTGTATTCGTAGTGTTCACAGATGACGAAGATCGCAGAGAGAATTGAGCGCGTCAAAGAGTCGATCGCCTCGGCCTGCGCGCGGTCGAACCGGGAGCCGGAGGACGTCAAACTGGTCATCGTAACCAAGTCGGCCGAGATTGAGGAGATCGAGGAAGTCGTCCGGCTCGGCTACAATCACCTGGGTGAGAACCGCGTGCTACAACTGAAAAAAGTGGCGGCCCAGGTAGCCGAGTTCCTTCAGCAGAACACCGACGACAATACCCTTCCGAAAGAAATTCACTGGCACATGATTGGACACCTGCAGCGCAACAAGGTCCGACAGGTGCTGGCAACCACCAGCCTGATCCATTCCGTAGACACGCTGCGACTGGCCGAAGAGATCAACGCCGCCGCCGGTAAGCTGAACCTGTGTCCCCGCGTGCTGCTTCAGGTCAACACGTCCAACGAGCCACAGAAGTACGGCGCCCCGGTCGGGGCCGCCACCCATCTGGCCGAGCAGATCGCCACGCTGCCCAACCTTCGCCTGATCGGACTGATGACCATGGCCCCGCTGACGCGAGACCAGGAGGTGATCCGTGCCTGCTTCACGCGGGCTCGCGAGCTGTTCTATGAGGTGCAGGGCGAAAAGATCGTCGGCAGCGAATTCACCGAGTTGAGCATGGGAATGAGTTCCGATTACGAAATCGCCATCGAAGAGGGAGCCACCATCCTGCGGATCGGCTCGGCGATCTTCGCCGGTTCGTAAGGTTCCCGCAGAAGCACCCAAGAGGGCAACGCCTCACGGCTTCGCGCACGTCTTTGGCCTTGGAAGGATGGAGAAAAAGGCCGGAAATCCCCAAAGTCGCCCCCGCATTGAGACGACATGAGGGTGGCGAACACAACCCGCACGGACGGGGTGTTGCGCTTTTCGCTGCAAGACAAAAAGGCGACCGCTATGGGGAAAACACGAGTAGGGAGCGATATCGACGCACCCGGCAAGTTCACCGACGTCGTTTATCTGTCCGATAAGCAGGAGCTGCCTGTGGAAGTCAGGCGTTTGTTCCGGCAGAAGAAGCTGTCATTTCGCTTTCTGCCGATGGACGGCTATCGGACCGTTCACCTGCGTCCCGATCTCGTCGGAACCGTGGTCATCGACGCCGAGGGGATCGATGCCTCCCACGATCAGCGATTGGGGCGAATCCTCGAATCCCTCGAGCGGGACAACCTCGGCATCATTCTGCTGACCCAGCGCATCAGACGTCCGGTCCGCAGTTTTTCGCTGATGCCGTCCGACAGCAGCTTCTTCATGACCGACAAGGTCACGTCCGTTTCGCTCGATGCCCTGTGGGCCCGGATCAGCGTCCACCTGGCAGACCGAAAGAACCAGAATTCGGGGATCGCCGTCAAGCCCCCATCGGCCCTGAGCGCTGCCCAGCGATTCGGAACGAGCAGGCCGACCCAATCGAGCGACGAATCGGATCGTCCTTCGGACAACCTGACCGAGCAGTTGCGGCTGGCCGGACTGGTCCAGCGCGACTTCCTGCCGGCTCACCTGCCCAACAGCGACGCCGCCCAGTGGGCCGTCACGTTCATCCCGGCCGAGTGGGTCTCCGGAGATATCTACGATGTGACGCGCATCGACGAGCAGCACATCGGCTTCTACATCGCCGATGCGGTCGGGCACTCCATGCCGGCGGCCTTGCTGACGATCTTCATCAAGCAGGCGATGGTGATGCGTGAAACCATCGACAAGAGCTACCGCATCTTCTCCCCGACGGAAGTCATCACCAACCT
>JAAYBA010000132.1 GCA_012719085.1 Planctomycetota bacterium | reverse complement strand
TCACCGGCCTGCGCAGGCAACTCAAGGCGGCGCCCGACGGTTCGATGGACACGGGCGTGGCCAGTCAACTCGATGCGCTGAAAGCGAAATTCGAGGAGGCCATGAACGACGACCTCAACACATCGGTGGCCCTGTCGGTCCTGTTCGATCTGGTTCGGCTGACGAACACGCTGGCCGACTCGGCAACGCACGAAACGCTCGGCGCGGTGGACGACCTGTTCACCCGGCTGGGCGGCGACGTGCTGGGCGTGGTCAAGAGCGAATACGCTGAGGCGGCCGGTGGCAACGATGAGGCCGTCGGCAAGCTGGTCGGTATCCTGATCGAACAGCGGGCAGTGGCTCGCAAGAACAAGGACTTCGCGACCGCCGACGCCGTTCGCAAGCGGCTCGACGAGGTGGGCATCGTACTCGAAGACACGCCGCAGGGCACGCAGTGGAGATGGAAATGAGGATACTCGGGATCGATCCCGGCTTGCAGTGTTGCGGCTACGCCTGTATTGACACCGACGGCGACCGGGAGACCATCGTCGAAGCGGGCGTGCTGCGCACCGATGGCGAGCTGGCCATCGAGCGCCGGCTCAATCAGATCGCCGAGGACATCGAGACGCTGCTGGAGCGGTTCCGGCCGGAGGTTGTCGCGGTCGAGCAATTGTACGCACACTACGCCCACCCGCGCACGGCAATCCTGATGGGCCACGCGCGGGGTGTGATCCTCCAGAAGAGCGCTGCCGCCGGCGTCGAGGTCAAGAGCTTCAGCGCCACGCGGATCAAGAAGTCGCTGACGGGCAACGGACGGGCCTCGAAGGAGCAGATGCAGCGGACCATCCAGACCGTGATGGCGTTGCCGGAGTTACCGACGCCAAACGACGTAGCCGATGCGATGGCGATTGCGCTGTGCTGCGGCAATGCGCTGGCGAGAGAAAGAAGATAGGACCGGCGGGACCGATAGGACCGATGCGACTATGATTGCCAGGATTGAAGGGAAGCTGCTGAAGGTGGATACGGAGACGGCGCTGGTGCAGGTCGGGCCGATCGCCTACGAGGTCATGCTGCCGGGCTACTGCATCGGCATGCTGTCGGAGCAGATCGGCGCCGACGTCGCCCTGTGCACGATGGAATACTACGAAGGCACGCTCGGCGGCGGCAATCTGATCCCGCGCATGATCGGCTTCCTCAACTCGGCCGAGCGGGACTTCTTCACCAAGTTCACCAGCGTCAAAGGCATGGGCATCAAGAAGGGCCTGCGCGCCCTGAGCATCCCCATCGGCGCTATCGCCGATGCCATCGAGAACGGCGACGAGAAGATGCTGACCGCCCTGCCGGGCGTCGGCAAGCGGATGGCCCAGCAGATCGTCGCCGAGCTCAGGGGCAAGCTGCTGACCTTCGCCACCGGCACCGAGTCGACCGAAGCCCGGCCCAAGTTCAGGCCCTTCCAGAGCGAGGCCATCGAGATCCTCGTCGCCTGGGGCGAGAAGCGCAACGAGGCAATGGAACTGGTCGAACTGGCCTGCCAGCGGCACCCCGACATCGACACCGCCGAGTCTCTCGTCCCTCTGGTCTATCGCCTCAAACAGGGCGTCGAGGTCTGACCTGTGCCGGGGTCGCGTCAATCGAGCCGCGCGGATTCATCGAAGGGAAGGAATCGCATGACCGCCTACAGCGTGTCCCCCACCACCGGGCTGCCGGGCCTGGACCAGACGCTCAACGGCATTCTGCTCGGCGACAACATCGTCTGGCAGATCGACGCCATCGAAGACTACATGGCGATGGTCGCCCCCTTCTGCGAAGCGGGCCTCCGGTCTGGGCGGCGGATGGTCTACTTCCGATTCGCCAGTCACGAACCGGTGGTCCCGAAAGGCTGCCAGGTCGAGCTTCATGAACTGGACCCGGCCGACGGCTTCGAAACGTTCATCGCGGAGATCCATGCGGTCATCGAACGCACCGGCCGCGGGGCTCTGTACGTGTTCGACTGCCTGTCGGAACTGGCTGCCGACTGGTATTCCGACTCCATGCTCGGCAATTTCTTCATGCTCACCTGCCCCTATCTCTACGACCTCGAGACGGTGACGTATTTCGCATTGTTTCGCAACTACCACAGCGCACAGGCGATCCGCCCGATCCTGGAGACGACGCAGTTGTTTCTGGAGTTGTACCGTCACGTCGGGACACTCTATGTCCACCCGCTCAAGGTGCAGTTCCGGTACTCGGCCACAATGAACCTCTTGCACGGGCAGGATGGAGACCAGTTCCGGCCTGTCACATCGAGCGTCCTGATCTCCCGCATCCTGTCGTCGGTCAACTGGTCCGACCTGCACACCGACATCCGGCCGGGCTTCTGGGAGCGTGAATTCGACAGAGCCCGCAAGGTCCTGGACGCCGCCCAGGCCGGTCGCTGTTCGCCGGAGGAGGAACAAGAGGTGTTCCAGCACCTCAGTCGCATGGTGATCTCCCGTGATCCGGGAATGCTCAAGCTGGTAGCCCGCTATCTCTGCCTGGAAGACGTCCTGAACATCTGGAGACGCATGATCGGCTCCGGGCTGATCGGCGGCAAAACGGTCGGCATGCTCATCGCCCGCAAGATCCTCCAGCGACATTCGCCCCACTTCGCCGAGTTGCTCGAAGAGCACGACTCCTTCTACGTCGGCTCGGACGTATTCTACACCTATCTCGTCCGCAACGGTGTGTGGTGGCTGCGTCAGAGGCAGCGAGACCCCGAAAGACTCCTCGAAGGCGCCGTGCAGGCCCGCCAGAGGATCCTCACGGGACAGTTTCCCGAAGACGTTCGGACGCAGTTCGAGCAGATGCTCGACTACTTCGGCCAGTCCCCCATCATCGTCCGCTCCAGCTCGCTGCTGGAGGACAACTACGGCAATTCGTTCGCAGGCAAATACGAGAGTGTGTTCTGCCCCAATCAGGGGCCGAGGGAGCGTCGCCTGGAGGATTTTCTCTCGGCGGTGCGAACGATCTACGCCAGCACGATGAGTGAGAAGGCGCTGCTCTATCGCGAGCAGCGCGGCCTGCTGAATCACGACGAGCAGATGGCCCTGCTGGTCATGCGGGTTTCCGGGGCCATGCACGGCCGCCACTACTATCCGCATGCAGCGGGTGTAGGCTTCTCGTTCAATCCCTACGTCTGGCATGAGAAGATCGACCCGAACGCCGGCGTGATGCGGCTGGTCTTCGGGCTGGGCACCCGGGCCGTAGACCGCTCCGACGACGACTACACACGGGTCGTTGCCTTGAATGCGCCGCAGACGCGTCCGGAGTCCAATTTCGAGGAGGTGCGCCAATGCGCCCAGCGAAGGGCTGACTATCTCGATCTTCAGGCCAATCGACTGGCGTCAGGCCACTTCCTGGACCTCGTGGCCGAAGGGACGGATGTGCCCATCCACATGTTCGCCTCAAGCGACCAACTCCCCGGCAGCGGCATGGGCCGCACGGGCAAGGCCTGGGTGCTGACGTTCGACGCCCTGCTGTCTCAGACCGACTTCGTCAAGGACATGCGAGAAATCCTGCGGACGCTGCACGAGGCGTACGAACACGCCGTCGATGTGGAATTCACCCTCAACTTCGTGGACGCCACCACATACCGAATCCACGTGGTCCAGTGTCGCCCGCTCGGTGTCAAAGGCACGGAGACGCCGAGGCCGGCGGCGATGCACGTACCGCCCGACGACATGATCATCGAAGCCGGAGGGGCCGTGATCGGACAGAGCCGGCGGATCCGAGTCGATCGATTCGTCTACGTGGTCCCCGAGGTCTACGGGCGGCTTGCGCTTCAGGACCGATACGAGGTGGCCCGGCTGATCGGAAAGATCAACCGCACAATCCAGGAATCGTCCTCACCGTGCACCATGCTCTTGGGACCGGGCCGCTGGGGCACGAGCGATCCGTTCCTCGGCATCCCCGTCGCCTTCGCCGAGATCAACCGCATCTCAGTCCTCTGTGAGATCGTGGCCATGCGAGAGCACCTGGTCCCCGATGTCTCGCTGGGGACGCACTTCCTCAACGAACTGGTCGAGACCGAGATGCTGTATCTGGCCATGTTCCCGCACCAAGGCAACAACACGCTGCATGAGGAACTGTTCGAGAGTCCATCGAACCGACTCGTCGAACTGGTGCCGGACGCCAACAGGTGGACCGATGCGGTCAAACTCGTCGATGCTCGGGATCTGGCCGGAGAGGATCGCGCCGTCTTCCTCGACGCTGATGCATTCAAGCAGAAGGTGATCTGCTATTTCCAGCCCCTCAGACCGTAACGTTCGTCCGGCGGTTCCGCGCGCATATAGCCGCGCATACACCGGCCCTTCACATCTGACGATGAAAGGCACCGAGACGTATGGAGTCACGGCAGGGATGCGGCTAATGACATCCCTGCCGCGTCTTTCGATCCTACCCTGCGACGCCGCTACGGATTGACGCTGTGGGCGTAGCTGTGTGAGCTGCTGGAACTGCCGGGGGCTACCGACATACCGGAAGTCTCAGCGGTGGCGCTGGTACCCGGCCCGTTGGCCGTCGTGTTGCTCGTGGACGTCGATGACGTCGCGACGCCACCCCAGGGCCAGCACCAATTGGGCCAGTTCGGCCAGCATCCCAAATTGCAGGACGGAGGCTGCTGGTTGTTCCCGCCGCACTGAACGGAGTTTCCACCGCACAGTGTATTACTGCCACCAACCACGGCGCCGCCGGCGTTGATCACGGTGTGTTGCACACCGATATGGACGCCGATGTCTTCGCCAAACATGCCGGGCAGGAGCACTCTGCCGATCGTCCGGCCGCCGACCATCCCGATACCGCCGGCCTCAGCAGCAGTCAGTATGGCACCCCAACTGGTGCTGCTGATCGCGACAACCACAAATGCTATCCACACGGTCCTCTTCATACTTTACCTCCCTGCAAGAACTCGTTCACCCCACGTACGCCGACTCCATTTCGACAGGCGCACCGCCTTTATGAGACACTCCGGGGATCGACAAAACCAGCCGTCACACGACCGCGATCCTCCGTTGCCGAGGCCAGTGAGCCGATAGGCCGAATGTAGTGGCGTGCTCGTTCGAAGGGACCCTCACTCCATATCCCTGCCCGACGAGAATCAACCGTCCGGCTCCATCCGGCAATGCCCCAAGTGATACACACAACGACCGTGTTTGTCAAGGAAAAAGAGGGAATACAGGGAAGATATTCGGTGTCATGTGACGAAGAATAGGGCGCGAAGCAGAAAAGTCACCCTCCCCCGTGTCGGGGAAGCACCCTCCTTGGCCCACAGCGGCGCGCCGGACTGCCGATCGCCCGCCGACCCAGCAATCCAAGCAGACAACTACTGCGCCGGTTGACAGGGATTGCAGAACCACGACGGCCACCAGGGCCAACAGCACGGATCGCAGCATGCGACTTTGAACGACGCCGAGCCCATGGCGCCGATCTTCGTGTAACCCAGACAACCCGAATCACATCGGACGTGGATTTTGGCCAGCACCGAATAGGTTCCCGGACACAAGGAAACGGACACGTCTTCACTGACGAGCGTGCAACCGGCACACTTGCAGTTCTCGCATTCGAGGTAGATGTCGATGACGACCATGTTGCCGCGAACGCAGACTACGGGATCACACGCCACCTCACAGTCATACGGGATGCACGCCCGGACGTTGATCGTCGCCTCCTCACAGCACACAGCGCACGTCGGAGGCGTCACACATGCAAAGGAACCCCACGCGGCCGTGCTGAGACCCAAAACGATCCAAAACAACAATGCGCACTTCTTCATAGGTCACCTCCATGTTTGTCAGTAGCTGTTCCACTTCACTCGGCCCTTCCCCGATAGGCCGTTGTCCGCAAATTCGCGTGGTTTCATGCATGCGTCGGTAGGCCATGCCACGACGTTCGTGTTTGGCTGCATTCGAGCGATTTCCCCGTGCTGTCATGCCCGCCTCAGACCGTCCATCCGAGGAACGCATCTCAACCCGAACGTAAAATGCCCCCGTGCGGGAGAGCGGTCAATTGTGGAGACTACGTATTCCGCATCATTGTTTTCAACGACATATTGACGGACCTGTTCCGCTTCCACCGATGCGTGAGGGTGAGGGCGAGGGCGAGGGCGAAATCGCGCGATGCCCGATTGGACCGCTATGGATCACTTCTCGATCAGATCGCCAAGCTGATCGGCCAAGTGTGCATCGAGCCCCTGCAGGATTCTGTGTTCCTCGATCGCCAACGCCATGTCGCCGGCGCGGAGGTAGGCGCGTCCGAGGTTGTAGTGGGCCTGGGCGTGGCCCTGGTCGCACAGGACGGCGCTCTTGAAACGTGCGATCGCCTCTCCGTAACGACCGGCTTCGAGGCAGGCCTTGCCCGACTGAACCTGCGCATCGCTGATCGCCGGATCGAGTTCCTTGGCGTGCTTGAAGGCTTGCATCGCTTCCTCATAGCGTCCCAGATTGGAGAACACCAGGCCGAGAGACACATACGCCTGAGCCGAGTCCGGCCTGATCTGCACCGCTTGCTCGTACGACTGCAGTGCCTCGGCATACTCGCCGAGAACCGAACGGATCTTGCCGAGACCAATGTGGGCCTCGTAGCAATTGGGGTCGAGTTCCAGCGCCCGGACATAACAGTTGATTGCCACAGGCGCCTGATTCGCCGCACCGTAGGCGTTGCCCAGCAGAACATGCGCCAGTGGATCGTCCGGTGTGATACTCACAAGCTTCTCACAGGCGTTTACGGCGTCCTCCTGACGGCCGGCGGCGCTGTAGTGTTTGCCAAGAAACGTGTACGTGTTTGCCTGGTCGGGACAGACGGTGGCGATCCGGCTCAGCACACCGGCCCGTACGGCATCAAGGCGAATGAGCCCGGCCTGCGTCGCCCAGAAGACCCCCAGCAGCACCAGGGCAACAACGCCCAGGCCCCATGTGAGACGTCGTCGGTGCCCAGATCGGCCCTTGAGGCGGGCGTTTCGGCCCGACGTCTTCGTCCCAGCGGTCGACGGATCCGACCGAGCCGGCGTGTACTCCGCTCGGTCGAAAGACAACGGTCTGGGACGCTCTGGTGTTTTCTCCGACATCGCGCCTGCTCTCTAAGGAAAAGAACCGTTCAAGGGGCTCGGTGCCAATGCAAAACGGCGTTCCGAAGCCAATAAGTACCCCTTGAAAGCTTACGGAACATCGGGCCGACTTCAAAAACCTGTGGGCGTCGCCTCTCAGTGCGGCACGGCAGAAGATGCCCGAATACCGTCATCGGTATCCATCGCCAACCGACGGCACGCTGTGCGAACGGGCCAAAGGCACGGAAACGCCGGAAACGCTCCTCGCTCGCGCCGATCGCAACGGAGTCTTGTCCAGGCCCTTCGTTCGCCCGGGAAGGGGCGGTTCACCGCTTCGAATTGGAGAAGTACGGTCCGAGAAGAATGGAATGGCCGCGTTTCTTCGCCTTCTTATCGGAAGTCTTGGGCCGAACCCACAGACGGTAACAGCCCAGTTGTTGTTCCTTCAGGTCGGATTTTTGCGGTGAACCCATGTACCCACCTCTCTCCAAAGACTGGTTTCTGCATTCAGCCCTGCATGTGAACCGTCAGACGGCACAGGCCGCACAGTCATACACCGGGCAATCGGTCATTTCCGAAGAATCGGGGTCGCTGACAAGGTCGAGATGTTCGGCCTCGTGCTCGGCTCGGCGGTAATCATCCCAAATGTAGTCGGCATTCGGATGGATTTCGAAATACGGCCGGGTCGTGTTGACGATTGGAAACTGGACCATCTCATGTACCTCGTCCAGCCGTTCCCGGATCTGACGCAGCACGCGTGTGATCTCGCGGTCGTCACCGATGTCCAGGGCTGCCTGCAGTTCGTCGTAGGTGATCCTCGTGATCCCCATTCTCGCCTGCTCGGCCACCCAGGTGCACACCTGCCTTTGTTCGCTGTTCACATCGAATCTGAATGCACCGATCGAACCGTATTTCATAGTCATCGTCTCCATTCTGATGAGCATTTGCGGCCCCTTGCCATGATCTCGACCATCGACACAATGGAGAGGGGGCTTGAGCAGTGATGTACAGGAGGAACCGCGCGGACCGCTGGAGGAGCGATGCGTCCTCTAATCTCCGCAACGATGGGCGAAAACCGTCTGGATGGACGTTCGCCGGCAAAGCAAACAAATCCGCCGGTGGATGTTATCGGAAATGAAGATGCACCACGGCCAGAAGCATGCCCCCGCGAACCGCGTCAGCGACGCGGCGAAGCCCCGACCTTCCGTTCGCCGGTGCAAGATCGATGCCGTACAGCGCGCAATGGACGAGCTGACCTATGCCTCTTCGCCGTTGCCCGTCTCGGAATGAAACGTCGAGTGCCCGGCGCCAGAGACCCTTGCATCGTTTTCTCGCACGCGATTGAAGATGTGAAGGATCAACTCGACACGGTCACTCAAATCGAACTTCTGGAACAGCCGCCCCAGGTGCGTGCGCACCGTCGGGATCGAGATCTGCAATTCCTTGGCGATCTGTTTGTCGGACTCGCCAAGCAGAAGATGCCGGACAATCTCCGACTGCCTCGGCGACAGTCCAAGCCCCTGTCGAACCTGGAGCCATTCCCGGTCGGAGAGAAAGGACTTCTGTGTGGTTACTGCCATCGCGCCTCCTCCTAAGGCGGGACGTAACCAGTAAGGCAGGATCCCATCCACATGGGGGCCACATCCTTCTGGCCATGTTCCCGTTGCCACCACCTGATCTGAGTGGCATTATAGGCAAGAGACAATGAAAGTCAAGGCAAAAAAAACAGTGACTCTCGCAAAATAGGAAATCTGGAAAGCCCTGGTCGATTCTTTTCAATGTGTTCGATCAGAGTTCCTCGATCGTCACGTCGCGCACGAGAATCTTCATCGGCGCAAACTCATCACCGGCATGGATCTGGAACCCGATCCTGCCCGTGGACGTCGTATCATCCTGTACGTCCGCCACTTGCCGACCGTTCAACCAGATTCGAGAGCGGTCTGCCTCGCAACGAATCTTCACCGTGTTCCACCCGTCGCGATTGACCAGTGTCTTGTCGGTGTTCATCGCCAGAAACATCTTGCTGGGGCAGTACAGCGTCCCTGAATAGCATTCGGGATTCGTGTATTCGAGGATATCGGCCTGATACGCCTGACCGGGCGACTGATAGCGAAACCACACACCGCTGTTGCATGGCCATTCCGCCCGCCACGTCACCGTCAAGAGGAAGTCGTCGTAGCTGTCTTTCGTGAACAGATCGCCGGGGGCGTTGTTCTCGCCCTGCGTACCGATCAGGAGTCCATTTTCGACGACCCACCTGGCTCCACCTTCGGCCTCCCATCCGCTTAAATCCTTGCCATTGAACAACTTCACCGGTCCACCTGACACAGCGTCGGCGATAGAGCCGCACGTCTGGGTTGTCTTCTGACAACTGATGACCGTCAGAAGCATCGATACGGCCACGGAGGCCACAAGCATTCTTCGCAACATAAAGCCTTTCCTTTCTTCTCGGGGGAGATAATCCACTACACGCTGTCTTGCCAAATGTCGGCCGTCCTCTTTTCCACGCCGGGCATGGGCGGCAACGGCATACTGGGGACTGGCTCGTACCAGAACGTCGCGGTCGACCAGTCATCCTCCGTCTCGGCCAGACCGTCTTTCCACGCAATCTGCTGGATGGTGATCCGGCACTCGCGATCCCAATAGATCGAATCGGGAAGATGCCAGCGGTACATCGAAATGAAGCTGTTCTGGTCGAGGTTGCAGCCATTATACAGGTATGGCGTTTGCTGAATCCCGTAGGACAGCCCCACGTAGTCTTCGCTGCCCGTGCCGACAATGGTCGGGAATTCGGTGTCCCCGTCCATGAAGATCTTGATCTCGCCCTCGCCCCACCACTGGTCGGGATGCAGGTTGCGAATGCCGATCAGGGCCCCAATATAGCGGCCTTTGCCCGTCCGCTTCGGCAGTAGCTCGAAATCCCGCTTCTCTTTTGTGGGATTCTCTCTGGCGAACAACACGTGCAGCCGCCCCACATCCGACGGATGCTCATCCCTCAGGGTATAGTCAATCTGGTAGAACAACGGGACATTCTCCTTGCCTTCGTTGGTCAGGGTGATTCGGGCGCGCTTCGTAAACGGCATGGGCAGCCAGATGTTCATGCCCGCGTTGCGGCCGAGGGAATGGGCGGCGGAGAAGTATGGCGTGACTTTGCCGTGAGCGGTCCCCATGAAGTCGCCGATGGGGCACTCGACGCTCGGATGGCTCTGGCCATCCCACCAGGCACGGATGACAAGCGACCTCAGGTTCACGGGCGTGTTCGCCGTAGTCATCCAGACGTGTCGGATCGTGCCGGAGCCGTAGATGTCGCAGAGCCGGACCTCCTGTCCGGCCTTGAGCGTGATCGCCGGGGCCCCCTTGCGGCCTGGACCAAGGTGGCTGGCCGCCTTGCCACCCTGCCCCGGTGCGCCGGACGGGTTCTCAAAACAGATCGACCGCGAAACCAATCCCGTATCCAGCCGGTAGGGTTCGGTCATGATATCGCTCTTGCGAGCGGATCCACCGCCGCCCGATTCACAACCAAGGCCAGCCGCCACCAGAACAACGAGGCTGCACTGCAGAAGAACGCGTGACACAGCGCGATCGGTCATGACGACTCCTTTCCGCGACGATTCTCCGAATCCATAGAGGGGTAGAGGCGAGGCATGCCTCGCCCTTACGACGCAATCGTACAGTTCAAAGATATCGCTGGATGAACTCGACGGCCTTCCCGACGGTCTTGACGTCGAGGGCCTCTTCTTCGTCCATCTCGATATCGAACTCCTCTTCAAAGGCAGCCACCAGCTCAACGCTTTGGATCGACTCGGCGCCGAGGTCCTCGACGAAGCGCGAATTGTCCTGGATCCGTCCCGGATCGATCTTGAGCGTTCTGGCCGTCACTTCTCTGACTCTCTTTTCCACGTCCGACATAGATTCGCTCCACTCTTGTCCCGTTTCGATCGGCCGGCGCGGCTACTTGCGTCGCGTCCCGGCCAAGACCTTCTTCGGGTCCAGGTTGTGCTTCTCGATATCCTTGAAATAGTTGGCCGTGCCGACCTTCATCTCCGCGGTCGCGTCATCGTCGCAGACGATGATGCCGTGCGGATGCAGTTGCAGACAAGAGACGGTCCACATGTGGTTGACACCACCTTCGACCGCCTGCTCCAGCGCGCGGGCCTTGTTGTGCCCGGAGACGATAATCAGCACCGTTCTGGCGTCCATCACGGTCGCGACACCCACGGTCAGCGCCGTGCGGGGCACTTTGTTCAGGTCGCCGTCGAAGAAGCGTGAGTTCGCAATGATGGTGTCCTGGGTCAGCGTCTTGATGCGGGTGCGGCTGGCCAGCGACGAGCCGGGCTCGTTGAAGGCGATGTGCCCGTCCGGACCGATCCCGCCGACGAACAGTTGAATGCCACCGTAGCTCTTGATCTTCTTCTCGTACCGGTCGCACTCGGCCTGGAGGTTCTTCGCGTTGCCGTTGAGAATATTCGCATTGGATTTCTTGATGTCGATCTTCTTGAAGAAGTTGTCCCACATGAAGGAATAGTAGCTCTGTGGGTGCGATTTCGGCAGCCCCACGTACTCATCCATGTTGAACGTCACAACGTTGGCGAAACTGACCTTCTTGGCTCGGTTCAGGCGGATCAGCTCCTTGTACATGCCGAGCGGGGATGAGCCGGTAGGCAGGCCGAGCACGAACGGCTTTCGGGCCGTCGGCTTGAAATCGTTGATCGACCTGGCGACATACGCCGCCGCCCAGGCGCTGACCATCTGGTAATCGTTTTGGATGATGACCCTCATAGCCTGCTTCCTTTCCAATTAGAGATGGATGCGTTCGGTCCCCTGTCGCTGCCCGATGACCTGCTCGATCCGCTCGATGCGTCGATGCAGCCGGTCAACGCTGCCTTTCATCTCCAGCACGAACTGGTTCTCTTCGTAGAGGCCCCGGACCTGCCGGAAGTCCGGTTCGACGTCGCCGGCCTCGCCGTCCTGTCCGAACCCCAGCCGGCTGGACTCGTCGAACTCCTTCTGGGCGTCGGCGGTCACGAGGTTCAGAAACTTCGATCGCACCTTCAGGAGCATTCGCGCAGCCTCGCAAGCCTGCTCATCGGTCAGGTCTGCAAGCGAGACCCCGAAGACCTGCTCGTATGCCTTCTTCACCCAGACCCACTCATCGTGCCGATAGTGCCTCGATATGTTGGCGATGGCCGCGTCAAAGGCGTCAAGCGTCGCCACCGAACCGGTTTCCAGTGCATCTTCCAGATCGACGAGCCGCTTGCGAGGCATGAGCTGTCCTGCGATGTCCACCCAGTCTTCGCTGTACACCGCATCGACCCTGCTCGGCGAGCGCACGCTGTCATCTCCCCTCGGATCGTCCAGCACCGCCTCGATACGCTGGACCACCTTCTCCAACAGATACATCTCGATCCCCGTACGGTAGTATTTCTGGCTGGTGCGCAGGAGCAATCTCTTGACCAGCGCCCCGCCGACAGCGACTTCCTCCACCGATCTGTCGGTGGTGTCCTGTAGCTCTTTCAGATGCCGTCTCGCCTTGATCATCTTGCCGATCACATATGGGCTGAAGACATCGAACGAGACGGCGTCCCGCTTCGCGGCGCCCTTGCGGCGATCGCGTCGGGGCCACTTCGCCTCGTCGCGGACGGTCCCGACGGTCGTCAGGTGAAAACCGGGAATCATCGCGCAGCGGCCGTCCGACCGCGCTTCGAGATGGCTGAAGGGAAAGTCGCCTGTGTCGAACGTCGTATTGTGCTTGCCGAGCACGACGCTGAATGGGCCGACCCGGCAGGGCCACATCAGATAGCTGAACGAGCCGGTCTTGGTGCCGCGCAGCAGCTTGCCTTCATGGGCCGGGCCCAGCTTGTACATGTGGTTCGACTCGTTCGTGCCGCTGCCGGCGTTGTAGAAGCTGAACAGACCGGCGATCAGCAGCGTCGATTTGTGGTGCGTCACAGTATAGGGGCCTGCGAACACCGAGCAGGCCTCGCCGTGGAAGGCCTCGCAGTTGGCGAAGAAGGCCGAGTTCTCCGCCGAGTACTGCCGCCCGATCTGGCAGCCCTGGCCGACGAAGACCTTGCTGAGCATCGCCCCGCCGGTCACCGAGGAACTCTCGGCGACGATGAAGTCTTCGGCGATCACCTTGACGCCGATCATCGTCGGAGCGTCCTGCGAACTCAGGACAGTTCCGTTCCGCAGGCTCGACGTGTGATTGACCGTTGCGAAGGGCCCGATCCGAACGTCGATGATCTCCTCGGCCGAGCAGATGCTTGCTCCGGTGCCTACCTGCCCGCGGTCGGCACGAATCGAATCGACATACTCCCTGGCGATGCCGCGAAGCCGCTCGATCAGCTTCGGTCGATAGCGATGCAGGCACATCAGGTAGGCGAACTGAGCGGACAGACGATCGAACAGCAGGATTTCCCGGCCGCCCGCCTCGTTGAGCACGCTGATCTCGACCCCATTGCCGAACGTCGCGCCCGGATTGGTCTGCATCGTCGCAACGTTTTCGATGCACACGCGTTCGGCGATGTCATAATTGGCGATGTGAACGCCGATATTGGAGATGCGCGTATCGTCGCCGATCGTGCAGTTGGAGACCACCGCGTTATAGACGCCGCTGGGCTTCTCGAATCCGCCCGGCAGACGGACTCTGCCGGCGAACCGACCCAGGCGGACCGAGCCGGAGAAATGCGAGTTCCTCACGCTTGCCGGATCGAACCCGTCGGCCACCTCGATCCGACCCCAATCCTCGGCGAAGCAGCCCTGCATTCGCAGCAACTCGATCTCGCGTGTGCTTAGGAGTCGAAACGGCCCTTTGTCACTCATCGTTCACCCCGCTTGTTCTTGGATCGTCACGCGGCTCGATCCGTCGATCTTCTCAGAAGTGGTCGTCGAACCCACTGAACGGGACCCAGGCGCTCTTCTCCGTCCGAATGACCGTGCTGTAGGAGTGGAGCATGCCGTAGTTCGAACAGTCGATGGCATACCACTCGATATTGCGATCGCGAGCCAGCTCTTTGCGGACTTCGTCGACCACGACGACGCTGGTCTTCTCCTCCGAATGCACCTTCTCGATGATGAACCGCTGGTCGTCTTCGCTGAGGAAGGAGTAGACCGAGGCCAGCACGTGCCGGTCGACCATGTCCACGATATCCTCCGGATAGACGTCCGCCTGGCTCTGCACGGAGATGTCCAGCACGCTCAACTGGCCGAACAGACCCGTGGGACTGCTGGCGTTCGAAGCCGGATAGGTCGTGATGCAGGGCACCTGAATCCTGAACGTCACGGCGGCCGGCTCGTCCACCGAATGGGCCTTGGCCGCATACTCGCACAGGTACCGCACGAGGCACATCTCGCCCGAAACCGGGGTCCGTTTCTGGATGAAGAAGGGATAGTCGAACGCGATCTTCATCGCCGTCGCTTCAAGTTCGGTGATGTAGTCGCCCAGATTGTGGCGGAGCGTCCGGGTCCCGATGTTCTCGCGATGGCTGTGGAGCACGTGGATGAATCGGTCGATCCAACGCGCCTCGAACGTCTGCATGATGCGGGCGTTGATCGAGATGTTCGCCACCGTCGCCTGTCCGTCCGGCTCGACCCGCGACACCGCACGGATCGGAAACGGCATGTCCCGCAGGCCTACGTCCACCATGAAACGTCGATCGTCTCTGTTGTCTGTCATATCAGGCTCTTCATTATGCAGTTGTGGCTTCGCCGTTGCCGCCGACCAGCTCGAAGGCGTCCCTGGCGATGGCCTGCTCTTCGTTCGTGGGGATCACCAGCACCTTGACGCGGCTGTCCGGAACAGTGACCGCCGACTCGCGGCCGCCCGCCTTGGCGTTGGCCTTCGGATCGAGCGTAATGCCCAAGTGGGTCATGTCCCGGCACACCAGCTCGCGCACGAGAGGCGAATTCTCGCCAATGCCGCCGGTAAAGACGACCGCATCGACGCCATCGAGTACGGCCGAATACGCCCCAACATATTTGCGGACGCGATAGCAAAATATCTCGATGGCCAGGATGGCCCGTTCGTTTCCATCTTCCGCGTGCTTCTCGAGCGTCCGCATGTCGTTCGAGACGCCGGAGATCCCGAGCAGGCCGCTCTTCTTATTGCACAGCCCGTTCAGCCTCGCCAGGTCGTAGCCTTTGTCGGCCAGGTAGAACAGGATCGCCGGATCGAAATCGCCCGCCCGCGTCCCCATCACCAGACCTTCCAGCGGGGTGAATCCCATCGACGTGTCGACCGACAGGCCCTTCCGCACGGCCGCGACCGAGCAGCCGTTGCCCAAGTGGCAGGTGATGGCATTCAAGTCGTGCTTGCCTCGCCCGATCATCGCCGCCGCCCGCCGGGCGACGTAGCGGTGGCTGGTCCCGTGGAAACCATACCGACGCACGCGATGCCGCTCGTACAATTCGTAGGGCAAGGCGTACATGTGCGCGACCTTTGGGATGCTCGTGTGGAATGCGGTATCGAAACAGGCAACCTGCGCCGTGCCCGGCAGCTTGCGCATCGCGGCCCGGATGCCGACGAGGTTGTGTGGGTTGTGCAGCGGCGCCAGCTCGGCGAATCGCTCGATCGAGTCCAGGACGCGATCGTCGATCCGCACCGACCCGGTGAACTCTTCCCCGCCATGCACCACGCGATGGCCCACGACCCCGATCTCCGAAAGGTCCTTCACGGCCCCTTCGCCGTGCCGGACGAGCACCTTGAGGATCAGTTCCATTGCCGTCTCATGGTTGGAGACCGCCTCCTCCAGCGTCGTCGAATTGCCCGCACAGGTGTGCGACAGCCTCGATGTCGGCTCTCCGATTCGCTCGACAAACCCCTTGGCCAGGACCTCGGCGCGCGGCATATCATACAGTTGATATTTGATCGAAGAACTGCCGGCGTTGATCACGAGCACCTTCACAGAAGTGTCACCCCTGCCTTTCTTCGCCGGCTCCGGCGTCTTTGACCTGGGCCAGTGTGATGATCGCCGTGGTGACGATATCTTCGATGGACGCCCCCCTCGACAGGTCCGCCATGGGCCTGGCAAACCCCTGGAGGAACGGTCCGATCGCCCGCGCGCCAGCCATGTACTGTGTCAGCTTGTAGGCAATATTTCCGGCATCGAGGTCGGGGAAGATCAACACGTTCGCCCGGCCGGCCACATCGCTGCCGTCCTTGACCTTCTTCTGCGCCACGCGAGCGACGACCGCGGCATCGGCCTGAAGCTCGCCATCGACCGCCAGACCGGGCCGCCGCGAACGCACGATCTGAAGGGCCTTGCGGACCTTCTCGGCGCTGGGCCCATCGGCGCTGCCCCGCGTCGAATACGACAGCAGCGCCACGCGAGGCGGTTCGGGCAACAGCCCCTCTGCACTCTGAGCCGAGGCCAGTGCGATGTCGGCCAACTGCTCGGCGGTCGGGTCGATATTGACCGCACAGTCGGCATAGACGAACACCTCGTCTCGCTCGTCGCCGAACAGCGGCACGATCATGAGAAAGTAGCTCGACACCGTCTCGATGCCTTCGGCCAGTCCCACGGTGAGCGCCCCGGCTTGGATCACCGTCGCCGTGGCTGTCGCCGCACCGGCCACCATCGCGTGCGCATCGCCGCAGGCGACCATCATGCCGCCGTGGAAGAGCGACTTGGCAACCATCCGCCGGGCCACACCCGGTGCGATGTCGTCCCGGCCTGCCATGTATTGGGCAACATAAGCATCCAGATGCGGGCTCTCCTTGGGATCCAGCGTCTCGATGCCATCGAGTGACGCCCCCGCTTCCTTCGATGCCGCTTCGATCTGCTCGCGCGTCCCCAGGAGGATCGGCTCGGCGATCTGTCTGGCGCGAATCTCCTGGGCAGCCAACACAATGCGAGCATCACGTCCCTCCGGCAGGACCAGGCGAAGCTTGCGATTGACAACCCTCGCGATAAAGGCGTCGATGACGTCCGCATTCGCGCGGCTTGAATCCAACTCAACCATGGGCGTTCTCCCATTGATGGTGTATGGATTTCGATCGACGGCCCCACGATAGCGGCCCTCTGCCGATGCGCCAAGCAAGAAAAGCGACGGAAACTCTTCCCTCTTCCGATGAGTTGAGTGGCAGCCTCAAGCGCAGCTTGGGGATGGCCTGCAACTGGAAGCCATCCCCAAGTCCTCTGGACTTGAGGCTGCCACCCGTCCGGCTGTGGTCACTCCGTCTCGTTCAGGGCCGTGTCACAGAGTTCACGGGACGCGTTCTGTTCGCTGGAGCCGGGGGCGCCGGCCGCACCCAACTTCCAGGCCGCGCGGGCCTGCTCCAGACGTCCGAGTGATTGAAGGGCTTTGCCTCGCCAGTACTGGGCCGTGGCCTCCTGCGGCTTGTTCGAGCGTCCGACGCCGATGTTGTCGGGATAGGTCAGCGCCGCTTCGAAATCCTGCAACGCTTCGGCGAAGTCCCCGTCGTCAAAGCGGATTCGTCCGCGCGCCATATGGGCCTTGTGGAACAAGTCCCACGTAATCGTCTGGCCCTCCCAGTTGACAAAATATGGCGTCGATTCGAGCAGGTCGATCGCATCATCGTACCGTCGCTCCTCGCAGTAGAGCTGAACCAACAGGATGATGATCTCGGCACGTTTGAGCTTGTCGACAGGCGTCGATTCGAGCAAAGCAATCGCCTCGGGTCGTCGGCCCTGCTCCAGCAAGATCTCCGCCAGATCGCGGTAGAGCGTCTGGTCCTTCGGTCGGGCAGCAATGGCCCGGCGGTAGGCCCGCTCGGCCTTGGGCAGGTCGTCTTCCTGGGCCCGGGCGTAGAGGCCGAGATTACGATGGGCCACGCTGAGCGACGGGTCGAGATCAACGGCCCTCTGCCACTGGGGGGCGGCCTCCTCCACCCGGCCCAGATGGGTGTAGAGATTGCCGAGATGCAGATGGGCGCATGCGCCGCTTGGATTCTCGCGAATCGCGTGGCGCAAGACCTCGACGGCCTCCGGACGCGAGGGGAAGACATAATCGCGGACGATTCGGGAAGCTCGGTTCAGATGGTTTCTCGCCGCGGCGCTGTCGCCTGCGAGCGAGGCATAATAGGCCAGATAGTACAACGGCAGCGGACTGCATTGCGGTTCGGGCACGGCGTCCACACAAACGGCCGCCAGTACCCGCCCTGCTTCCCGCACCAGACCTACATCGGCAAACAGCAGGCTCGTCTCGATCATCTGAAAATCATGTTCGCCGACGAATGCGCGAGCGTCCTCGACGAAGCGGGCCATCTCCCGGTCACCTTGCAGCGCCAGAATCGCCCGGGGCACAAGGTCGGTCGGGAACGCAGCGGAAACCTGGCGCGCTTCCTTGAACGCGGCGCCCGTCTCGCCGGCGGCATACAGGGCCAGCAGCCAATGGTCGCGTGCCTTGCCGTCATTTGGGTTCAGGCTCACCGCCTTCTCGAAGGCGTCGAGGGCCATCCGCTCCTGACCCAACGCGGCATGGGCCCGGCCCGCCAGATCGAATGCCAAGGACGCCGTCACGGCATATCGCGCCGCCTGCCTGGCACAGCGAAGGGCCGCCGCCGCATCGTGGCGTTTCAGATGGGCAACACCCAGGAAGTACCAGGCCGTTCCATCGTCGGGATCGCGTTCAAGGGCTTTCTCCAATCGAGAGATTGCCTCGGCATAGAGCCCGGCCTCGACATCCAGAACCGCCAGCCCGACCAGCGCGGACGAACAGCCGGCATCATGGGCAAGCGTCTTCTCATAGGATTCGCGGGCCTTTTTGCGGTCGGTCGCCAGATCGTACTTGCGGCCCCTGAGCAGCCTCTCCTGCAACGTCAACTCCGCATCGGGCTTGTCCAGGACCTTGCTGCGGGGCGGAGGCGTCACTTCGGGAATCGGCAGAGGCGTTGTGAACCGGGCCATGATGTCACCCTGGCGCGACTTGATCGTCACTTCGGCCGGCCCCTGCGGCGCCGGCGAGACGACAACCAAGCCGGGTTTCTCCGGCGACAGGTCCAGTCGCATCGTCAGCAGATCTCTGTCATTCTGGGAGACAACACAGGACGCACCGGCGAACTTGCCTGTCGCGATCATATGCAGACGCAGTTCGCCGTCTGTGCGGCTCGTCTGGATAGCGATGTCCTTCGTAGCGAACTCGAAGCCCTCGCCCAGACCATGAACCGGGTACCACCATTCTCGCCAGGCGACCTGCTGACGGGGCAGCAGCATGCCGTAGTCCGACTGGGTCGGGAGTGGTCCGCTCTGGACCTCGATATACGGACCGTCGTGGTCGGTCAGGTTCTTCTGGCTGACCAGCCCGAAATCCCACGTCCCCCACGTCCAGGCCTTCTTGCCGCTCAGCTCGTAGTGGTCAGCCACCTGCACGATGCCGCGATCGTCATCGACGTCATAGGCGCCAAAGAAATCGAAAACACAGTCCACGGAGAAGATCGACGCCCACGTCTCATAGTTCTTCAACCAGGAGAGGTCCCTGCCCTCATGGATGGGCCAGTTGAAGAAATCGACCCCATAATGATCCGTCCCGAGCGTCATCGGATAGATGAACCGCGTCCCGCTCTTGGCGGGGAAGGCGGTACAGTTCCAGAAGTAGTACGGATTGACGGCGTCGACGGGGTTGACGATGCGGATCTGCTCGTCCAGATACGCCCGACCGGGATACAGCGTCACGCGCACGGTCCAGCGGGTGCGCAGGGTCTTCTCCAGGTTACTGACCTCGAGATAGGCCGAGCCGTCCTCGTTCGTGCCGACCAAGGCATCGACGGGCGAGAGAATCGTGACCGTGTGCACCTGCGGGCCGGCATTCCACTCGACGCCCCCACTGATGAACGCCCCGCGCATCGCGATCATGCCGGGCTTGATGACGTTGTTGAGGTGGAAGGTCTCGGCGCCCGTGGTCTTGTCGAGCACCGAATGCAGCCGCCCGCCCAACTCCGGCAGGCACGTCACCTTGAGATATTCGTTCTCCAGGAACAGGGCCTTATAGGTTCGGTCCTCCTTCTCGCGATACAGGTGATCCTGCATCGAATAGGGATAGACGATCGCCCCCTTGACCGTCGTGGACAACCTGACCCGGTCCTCCAGGGCCCAGAACTTCGGGTTGACGTCCTCCGCCCACCCGTAGGTGGGAATCGTGATCGTGCCCTGCCAGGCCTTCGTCTTTGCCTGCATCCGGGCGCAGAGCGACAGCCCCACAACCACACTCCAGAGGACTATAAGGGAATTCCGCCCGCGTCTGTTGTCTTCCATGGCCCCGCCTTTCTCGAATTCGGATCGCCAGCTTGCGAACCTGTCCGACCGCGCGAAACCACCCTCCGAAGTCCGCACTTCCGGACTGCCCATTATCCCCGAGAGGATTCGAACCTCTAACCTTTGGCTCCGGAGG
>JAAYBA010000131.1 GCA_012719085.1 Planctomycetota bacterium | reverse complement strand
TGTAAACGACGGATGGTTCGGCGTCGGTGGCTGCGGGCAGCCTTGGCGTTTCGCTGTTGCGTTAACGCCAATTGCGCACTGATCGGCTCGGCGCACCTGCGCGAACAGCGTTCGCCGCGTGCCCATAGCGTCACCAGCTTGGCCGCAGCCGTGCGGACCTGGCAGACCGTCAGGTGCGGATTTTTCCCCCCGATGCCGCCAGCAGAACTCGCTGAGGAAGACATGACTGAGGCAACTCAAGATCAGATGCCGCTGGATCGAGCCGAACTTGCGGACCTCGAAGTGGTCCATCCCCAACTCTGTCTTGCTGTCCTCGAAGGCCCGTTCGATGATCCAGCGGGTGAACGCCACCCGCAGCAGCGTCTGGACCGACGTCGTTTCCGGGGCGTTGCTGAGGAAGTATTTCACTTCGGTGGGATCCAACGCGTTGCGTGCGATCAGCAGATGGTACGGCCGCGTCGGCAAGCCTTCTTCATCCGCCAGATAGACCATCAGCCGCTTGGCCTGCCAAACCATCGGGCCTTTGCTACCATCTTTGACGTAATAGTCCTGCCAGGGGATCTTCCGCAGCAACGGCGAATAGGCCAAGATGTTTCGGACCTCCACCTTGGGGTTGTTCCTGGCTTTGAGCCGAGCAGACCGACGCGGCCGGCCCGGCTTTCGCTCGCGGGCATGGGCCCGATACAGCACTGCCGGACGCTTCGTCCACACGGCAAGGCTGGTCGGCACCTCGGCGACGTAGTTCTGCCCCAAGCCCTCCAATTCCCGCAGAAAAGGCCTTTTGCTGCCGTAGCCTTCATCGAACGTCAGCCAGGCGAAATGCAGGCCGTTGGCGAGCGCCCGCTGATATTGCTCCAGCGCGATCTGCCATTTGGGCCGATAGACGACCTCGTCGGGAATCCCCGCCGCCTGACAACGCGTGCGGTTGTGGTGCCATGTTTCCTCGGGCAGATACAGTTCGCCGTCGATGAGGCTATAGAACTCGGGCGTCGCATAGCCCAGATGCACGCTGACCACGCAGTTCTCGACCTTGCCCACCGCGCCGCAGTGCTGGCGTTGGACGCAGGCGGTCATCTTGCCTTTCTTGACGAAACTGGTCTCATCGACAACGCCGACGCTCTGGCCGTGGGCGTGCCGGCGGGCGACATGCTGCTGGAGCCCGTCCCGGACCGCCGGCTCATCCCAGCGGTACAGGCCCAGGAACTCCTGCAGATTGCGCGGCGGCACGCCGAGCGCATCGGCCATGGGCTCGATGCTCTTACGCGGCAGATCGCTCAACTGCCCCTCGACGTACAGGTCGAGATAACGTCGGCTGCTGACCCGGCCGAAGTGGGGATCGAATTGTTTGAGGAAACGCGTCAATTCCGGCTTGAGCTTCATAATCGTACTGGCGTCCATACCGATGACCTCCCAAAAGAAACGTCGTTCCCATGGGATCATCGGCTGGCCGCCTGAGTTTACTTGAGCCTTTGTTGCGTTGTAGTACTAGATCTTGCCCCGACAAACGGTCGCGATGGCGAGTCCAAACGGCCTGCTGATCCTCCGGATGGACCAGAGTTCGGACCTGCTCGGCTGACATGGCCCTGAGCTTTTCGACGCTATAGCCCGTGAGAGTCTCCATGTTTCGGTTGGCAAACACAATACGGCCGTTCTCGATGACCGCCAGCCCCTGGGCGGAGTTGTCGACCAAGGCAAGGTGGATATCAGTCCACTCCTCGTGCTGGCCCTTTGCGTGCTCTATCCTGGCCAACTTGGCACGCAAGGAGCGGACCTCCTCGTTCAGTGTGCCCTCCGTCTGTCGATACCTGCTCTCGCGTTTCTTCTCGGTCATATATCACTTGGCCTTTACTTGGAGTCTATCGGATGCCATATGCATGTTGAATTGGCGCAGATTGAATCATCGAGCTGACAGGTCACACTTGAACCAGTGCCCATCGCGAATCGGTAACCTTGACAACACCAAAGACTGTCACAGCCGTGCTGTGAATTCAAACCCCACTGACTACCAATTCAGGATCCCGTAGAGATTTCAGTGATTAGAGCCGACCGGACCATGCAGATACCCCCACTTCGGACAGTGCATACCCGGCGACCCGTACCCTGACCAGTCTACTGTCAGACGCAAGTGCGCCCAATACAAATCTATCCGGACGCCACGTGTTGATGGAGATGTCTCATACCCAGCTTGCCACGGGCAGAAGACTGACCGCTTGTCACAGCACCGGATCGACGCTGGTGAACACATCTGAGTTGAGTTGCGTGTACTTGATGTGGCGAAAGTGCTCGGCCAGGCTCTTGGTCGGGAACGCCTTGGCCTTACGCCGATCGCCCTCGTGCCAACCCACCCAGTGACCTTTGATGTGCTTTCGTTTGTAGACCCATGGCTTTTTCATGGCCTCCGATATTGCCAATGCGGTTCCTTTTTGCGCTGCGTTGCTGCAAATCGCATCTACTGTGCCACGGAGTCCCTCGGTCGCAGCCCGTCTGCGCCAAATACCAGCGTATGTACGTCCGCAAGAGGAGGGTCTGGTCGGTTTCTCGGCCGGACCTTGCCCTTGAGATCCGGACAGTCGCTTCCACCCTCGGACCCGCGAACGACTGCGATGTGGTGCCCCCCGGCCTTGCGGGCAAAGCCGCCGCATTGAGCCGGCGACTTCAGACCATGTGAGGCGATCTCGCACTTCGAGCCTTCGCCTTCACGCCTTCCCTCGGACAGCCCAACAGCCGTGTCCCGTCAAGTCCGCAGCAGTTGGGGACAAGCAATCGATTTGCTATGTTTTAATGGGGGGCTGTACAATGATCAGTCGCACGGAACTGATGATTATGCTCGCGATCCTCGCTGTGGGGACGGCGATCATCCTGCTGATGCTCGCATCCGGCTGCATCAGCAATCCGACG
>JAAYBA010000130.1 GCA_012719085.1 Planctomycetota bacterium | reverse complement strand
CCTGCGACCAGTATCCGTCTGGCGCGAACAGGTTATCGACGAAGCGATGCAGGAGCCCCATCTCCTGCACGATATCGAAGACGGTGTAGCGTCGCCGGATCTGCCCGGCCGCAAGGTAGCTCTCCCGCAGCTGCTCGCGCGTGAGCCCGATATCCCCGGCTTCCGTCGGGCACTGCCCTTCGAGTAGCATGGCTCGCAGCTCATCGAGCGGCAGTAGCTGCTCCTGGAGGCGAGGCTTGAGGTCCGGCCATGCGTCCCGCAAGCGGGTCAGCCGCCCGCGCAGCTCCTCCGGCGAGATGTACTTCGCGCCGCACTCTTCGAGGGCCTTCTGCACCAGCATAGGGTGGTCGTGCGTCGAGCGGATCGTGTGCTCCATCTCGTCCCACGTCGGCCAGGAAGCGACCGCTGCCTCGACGTCCATGGACTCCACCGGCGAGGCGAAGAGCTGATCTTAGAGCGTTTCCGAGATAATGGTGCCCAATGCGACCTTCTTGCCGTGTGAGACCACCTCGCCCTCGTATTCCAGACCCCGCATCTCCCAAAGATGGCTGAACTGGTGCTCGCTCCCGGAGGCGGTCCGGGTCGTGCCGGCGGCCTGGATCGCCAGCCCGGTGATCACCAGTCCCTGGAAAAGCTGCTCGATGGCCGCGTCATCCTTCTGGAAAAACCGTTCCGGGTTCGCGATCATCCCGCGCAGCGGTCCCTGGACCATCGCCCAGACGTCCGGCATGATCGGTTCGATCCCTAGTGCATCCGCGAGGATCCAGTCCGCGCCCGCCGTCACCTTGCCGACAAGGTCGCCGTATCCCGATGCGATCATCGAGTCCGGCGCATCGCGCAGGATCTCGATATCCGCGATGACCGCCTCCGGCGCGGGGCATTCGAACGTCTGCTTGACGCCGTTGGCCACGAGCGCGGCGCCGGACGCCGTGTAGCCGTCCATCGACGGCGCGGTCGCGACGACGATGTAGGGAAGCTCTGCCTCGAACGCTGCCCGCTTGGTCAGGTCGTTGAGCGTGCCGGAGCCGACCGCGATCGGCAGGGTATCAGGCCCCAGCTCCGCCTTGATCCGTGCCACGTGCGCGAGGTCAGGACGCAGCGTCGGCGTTGCCGGGAAGATGATGGGATCCCCGGTGGCGTAGCTGCCTCCTTCGAGCGCGGCGAGGACCTCCCGTCCTGCGATATCCCAGGTACGCTCGTCGGCCACGATCACGGCGGTTCGGCCGGGAAAGAGCGTCGAGACGTGGTCGGCAACGCTCGTGAGCACACCGTGCCCGATCACGATCTCGCGAGTAGTCGACGCATGGGCCAGCGCCTCATCGATGAGCGCGCGCGTGGCGTGCAGGGTCATGGATTCTCTCCCGGGCTTCCCGTTGGTTTCATCCCGGGCCTCGTGGCGGTCACCGGCTTCGTCTGCCTGTGGCTGGCGCCATGTGCCCCGGTTGCGACCGGGGGCTGATGGCCCGGATCTGGTCTCTTTTCCCGACTCAGGCTACGAACCCCCTGCCGAGGGTGTCAACGGAAAACCGATGCCGTGCACCTATGTGCACCACATATGTGCAACCTCCGGGATGCCGTTCCGGGTATGCTCACATCATGGCTCGCTGCGATGGGCCAGACGTCTATCGGATTCTGATCTTGGGGAAGGGAAGCGCCTGTCTCATGTCAATTGATGCGGAACCGACCGCCCAGCAACTTCTCCGCCGGCCGGACGACCTGGCTGCCGGATACATCTTCGATTTGGACGGGACGCTCTATCTCGGCGGAGAGGTCCTGCCGGGCGCCCGGCGCCTCATCGCCGCGCTTCGCGAGCTGGATCGCAAGGTCCTTTTCCTCTCCAACAACCCGACCAGCCTCCCGGCCCAATATGCCGAAAAGCTGACCCGTCTCGGCATCCCGGCCACGACCCCTGACGTGCTCAATACCGTCGACACCATGGTCGCCTGGTTGCTGCGCCATCATCCGGACGCGACCGTCTTCCCGGTCAGTGAACAGCCCCTGATCGACGCGCTCGACGCCGCGGGCATCCGCCGCTCGTCCGATCCGCGCGAGATCGATATCGTCATCGCCAGCTTCGACCGGACCTTCACCTACGAGAAGCTGCAGATCGCGTTCGACGCCATCCGCACTTACGGGCGCGCGTTCCTCGTCACCACGAACCCGGACCGCTACTGCCCCATGCCTGGAGGTCACGGCCAGCCGGACGCCGCCGCCATCATCGTCGGGGTGGCCTGGTTCACGGGCGGCAGCCTGGATGGCTCGGAATTCATCGCGCTGTTGGCGTTGCTGGGCGGTGCGGCGGAGGCGGTGCGCAAGACCAGCGACATCTGGAACAAGATTCAACAGGCCAACGCCGCCGCCGAACGTGTCTTTGCCGTGCTGGACCACCCGACCGAACCCGAGAAGCCCGACGCCGCGGTCCTCCCGTCGGGTCGGGGCAACGTCGAGTTTCGCGATGTCGTATTCACGTATCCGGGAGCAGAGCGGACTACACTCAAGGGCGTCAATCTGACGGTGACAGCCGGCCATAACGTGGCCATTGTCGGACCGAACGGATCGGGCAAGACCACGCTGGCCAATCTGTTGCCTCGCTTTTACGACCCGGATTCCGGCCGGATCCTCATCGGCGGCTACGACATCGCGGAAGTGACGCTCGAAAGCCTCCGCCGCCAGATCGGCATGGTCACCCAGGAGGTGATCACCTTCAATAACACGATCGCCGCCAATATCGCCTACGGGCAACAGGGCGCCACGCAAGAAGAGATCGTCGAGGCCGCCCGGCGGGCATTCGCCCATGAGTTCATCAGCCGGCTGCCCCTGGGCTACGACACCGTTATCGGCGAGAACGGGGTCGGCCTCAGCGGCGGGCAACTCCAGCGCATCGTGATCGCCCGGGCGATTCTGAAGAACCCGACGATCCTGATCTTCGACGAGGCCACCAGCCAGGTCGACGCCGACAGCGAGGCCAAGATTCACAAGGCCATTGAGGAGTTGATGCAGGGACGCACCACGTTCATCATCGCGCATCGCTTCAGCACGGTGATCGCGGCCGATGTCATCGTCGTGATGGATGGCGGGCGGATCGTCGCCCAAGGCAGACACGAGCAACTCATACAGACGTGCCCCATCTATCAGGGCCTGTACGAGACGCAGTTGATCAAAGCGTAAGGTGTCCCGATGAGCGCGATGTCACGGATCGAACGAGAGAAGAAAGCCCATGAACTGTTCACGCGTTTCGAGGGCAATCCGATTCTCACGGCCGACCGCTGGCCATACGCCGCCAACGCGGTGTTCAACCCCGCGGCCGCCCAACTGGACGGCGAGACGCTGCTGCTGGTCCGCGTCGAAGACATGCGGGGATTTTCTCATCTGACGGTGGCGCGCAGCCCAAACGGGTTGACCGACTGGACGGTGGACCGCGAGCCGACATTGACGGCCGACCCGACCTCACACGAGGAACGCTGGGGGCTGGAAGACCCGCGTATCGTCTGGCTGGAAGAGCAGAGACAGTTCGCCGTCACGTACGTCTCGTTCAGCGAGGGCGGACCCATCGTCTCACTGGCGATCACCAAGAACTTCCACACCTTCGCCCGGCTGGGCGGCCTGCTGCCACCGGAGGACAAGGACGCATGCCTGTTCCCGCGCCGCTTCGGCGGGCGGTTCGCCCTGATTCACCGCCCGATCGTACGCGGCGAGGCCCACATCTGGATCAGTTTCTCGCCCGATCTGAAGCACTGGGGCGATCACCAGCTTCTGATCCCCACGCGTGCGGCCTACTGGGATTGCCACCGCGTCGGCCTGGCCTGCCAGCCAATCGAGACGCCCGAGGGCTGGCTGATCTTCTACCACGGCGTGCGGAGCACGACCGCCGGACAGATCTATCGCACCGGCCTGGCCCTTCTCGACCTGAATCGACCGTGGAAGCTCCTGCGACGCAGTGACGAGTGGATCCTGGGCCCCCACGCCCCGTACGAACGCGTCGGCGACGTCGGCGATGTCGTGTTTCCGACGGGCGCAACCGTAGATAAGCAAACCGATGAGTTGCGGCTGTATTACGGGGCCGCCGACTGCACCGTCGCCGTCGCCACCGCCAGAATGACCGACCTGTTCGACTACATCTCCGCCAGCCCCCAGGTCGACGACTGAGTATGTATCCCCCGCGAGGCGATCGAAGGGCCCGAAACCCAGGCGGCACAACCTCCTCATGATTTCCGAATTGCCGGGGCAGGTGTCTGCGAACATCCCCTGACAGATTCGTGGTTGCATCCTCCCAATCCCCATAACCATCCCATTGGAACAACATCGGGACATTTCATTGCACCTCAAGCCCATCACCGGGACCGCCCTGCGGCACGTAACCCGGCAATGCCACAGAACATCTGCTGGCGTCGCATAGTACAACTTTTGGATTTTTATTTGACACTGCGCAGGCGGCATTATAAACTTCCCTTTATATTCTGCCCAACACAGCAACACACGCCTTCGAGATGTTGTCTGAATTTGACATCGCCGAAAGCGGCAGAATCGGAAGCTCTTATGACGATTTATTCATCACGCAAAAAGGAGACCGCAATGACGCAAGAGCAAGCCATCAACTCTCTGATGACCGAGAGTCGAACCTTCCCCCCACCCGAAGAAATCAGGAAGAACGCCTACATCTCAAGCCTCGAACAGTATGCCCAAATGTGGACCAGGTCGGTCAAGGACCCGGATGGATTCTGGCTGGAGCAGGCCAAATCGCTGTCCTGGTACAAGGAGCCGACCAAGAGCCTGGAATACACTTGGGACACCAACGCCCGCAAGATCGAACACACCTGGTTTGCCGACGGGCAACTGAACGTCTCCTACAACTGCCTCGACCGCCATCTGGGCACGCCAACCGCCAAGAAGACGGCCCTGCTCTGGCAGGGGGAAGTCGATTCGAACGTCAGAAAATACACGTACGAGCAGCTCCACAAGGAAGTCTGCAAATTCGCCAACGTGCTGAAGTCCAAGGGGATCAAGAAGGGCGACCGTGTGGCAATCTACATGCCCATGGTCCCGGAGCTTCCGGTCGCCATGTTCGCGTGCGCCCGCATCGGGGCGATCCACTCGATCATCTTCGGCGGCTTCAGCGCCGAGGCACTCGAAGGACGCATTAACGATTCCGAGTGCCGAATACTCGTTACCTCGAATGTGTCGCTACGCGCCGGCAAGCATATCCCTTTGAAGGGCATTGCCGACGAGGCTCTGAAGAAGACCCCATCGATCGAGTGCGTCATCGTCACGAAAGAGACGGACGATCCCTGCAACATGCAGGAGGGACGCGATGTGTGGTACCACGAGGAGATGGCTACAGCCAGCGAGCAGTGTGAGGCCGAGAAGATGAACGCCGAAGACCCGCTGTTCATCCTCTACACCTCCGGCTCCACCGGCAAGCCCAAGGGCGTGGTCCACACAACCGCCGGCTACCTGCTGCACGTGGCTCTGAGTCATAAAGTCATTTTCGACGTCCATGACAAAGACGTCTACTGGTGCACCGCCGACATCGGCTGGGTGACCGGTCACAGCTACATCGTCTATGGGCCGCTGGCCAATGGGGCCACCAGCCTGATGTTCGAGGGCGTCCCCACCTATCCGGACGCCGGGCGGTTCTGGCAGGTGTGCGACAAGTTCGGCGTGACGGTGTTCTATACGGCGCCCACGGCCATTCGCGCGTTGATGCGGCTGGGCGAGGAATGGCCCGCCAAGTACAAGCTCGACACCCTGCGGATCCTGGGCACGGTCGGCGAGCCGATCAACCCGGAGGCCTGGATGTGGTATTACGAGCACATCGGTCACAAGAGGTGTCCCATTGTGGACACTTGGTGGCAGACCGAAACGGGCGGCATTCTGATCACACCGCTGCCGGGCGCCTTCACACTCAAGCCGGGCAGCGCGACCAAGCCGTTCTTCGGCGTCGATCCGGTCATCCTGCGGGATGATGCCAGTGAGTGCGGCCCCAACGAGGGCGGCAAGCTCTGCATTCGCAAGCCTTGGCCGGGCATGATGCGGACCATGTGGGGCGACCACGATCGCTTCATCGACACGTACTTCACCATGTTTGCTGATCAGTACTTCTCCGGCGATGGCTGTCGCGTCGATCAGGACGGCGACTATTGGCTGATGGGCCGCATCGACGACGTCGTCAACGTTTCCGGCCACCGCATCGGCACCGCCGAGGTGGAAAGCGCCCTGGTCAGCCACGCGAAGGTGGCCGAGGCGGCCGTAACGCCGATGCCCCACGAGATCAAGGGCCAGGCTCTGTATGCCTTTGTGACCCTTAACGAGGGCATCCAGGAGACCGACGATCTCAAGAAGGAACTGGTCATGCACGTGCGCAAGGAGATCGGCCCGATCGCCGCGCCGGATGTGATCCAGTTCGCACCGGCGTTGCCGAAGACACGCTCCGGCAAAATCATGCGGCGCATCCTCCGCAAGATCGCCGAGAACAACACCGACAATCTCGGTGACATCACGACCCTGGCCGATCCGCACGTGGTGGAAGTCCTGGTCAAGGGCCGGGGAAAGTAAGGGCTGTTTCTTTGCCTGCTGATCGAGAAACCGGACGTGCGCCTTCCTCGGCGCACGTCCGGTCTTGCTGTCGTGAAGGGGACCATGCATGAGCGATGAACGGACCGCCACACTACCCGAGATCAAGAACCAGGGCTGGCGCGTGACATTTGCCGCGGTGGGCGTAAATCTCGCCCTGGGCATCCTGTACACCTGGAGCGTTATCAGCAAGGGTGTCCCGCCGGAATGGCAATGGAGCGAGACGGACAAATCTCTGCCCTACATGTTTGCCTGCCTGATCTTCTCTCTGGTCATGGTGCCGGCCGGTCGCATGCAGGACCGAATTGGCCCCCGCGTGGTGGCCACCATCGGCGGCGTCCTGGTGGGCGCCGGCTTCCTGCTGGCCAGCGTGACAACCTCACCCTTGGGCTATATCCTCGGATTCGGAGTCCTGGCGGGAACCGGTATCGGCTTCGGCTATGCTGCCGCGACGCCACCGGCGGTGAAATGGTTCCCTCCCGCCAAGACGGGTCTGATTGCCGGCATCGTCGTCTCGGGATTCGGCCTGGCCTCGGTATACGCCGCACCGTTAACCAAGACGCTCATCGATACCTGGAACATCCAAACGGCCGTCATGGTCCTTGGCATCGCCTTTCTGGCGATTGTCACCATCCTGGCCCAGTTCCTCAAAGCGCCGCCGGCAGGCTACCTCCCGGCAGGGACGCCGGCGCCCAAGGCAGCGGCCGTCGGCGACAGGAAAACAGACTTCGCCCCCAGAGAGATGCTCGGCACTCCGCAGTTCTACCTGCTGTGGTTCATGTACGCCTGTGGCGCCGGCGCCGGGCTGATGGTCATCGGAAAGCTCGCGATCATCGCGAAGGTTCAGGCCGGCATCGATCTCGGCTTCCTTCTCGTAGCCGTGCTGGCCCTTGGGAATGGCGCCGGGCGAATCGTCGCCGGCACCCTGAGCGACAAGATCGGACGCAAGGCCACCTTGTTCATGTGCTTCGTCATGCAGGCGATTCTCGTGCTCGTGCTTTCACAGACCGTAGAGGGCGGCACGTTGGCCCAGGCGCCGATTCTGGCGCTCGTCTCGGCCCTCATCGGCGCCAACTACGGAGCCAATCTCTCGCTGTTCCCATCCGTCACGAAGGACTACTACGGCCTGAAGAACTTCGGCGTGAACTATGGGCTGGTCTTCACCGCCTGGGGTGTGGGCGGGTTCATGCTCGCCTTTCTGGCCGGCAAACTGTATGACGTCTATCAGACGTTCAACTTCGCCTACTATGGGGCATCCGCCCTGCTGATTCTCGCCGCGATCGTGACGGTCTTCGTCAGAGCGCCGCATCAGACGCACCAGATCGCAGAAGAAGCATAGGCACCTGGCAGCACACGGGCAGTATAAAAGGCCCGAGCCGTGACAGGCGCGGGCCTTTGCCATTCCTGTCCGCCTCTCACAATCCGTGAATGGGGAAAACCTTCGCCTTGATCCGATCGATCGAGGCCATCAAGGCGGGAAGGACCGCCTGTTTCTGTTCTTCACTGACGGCCAGTTCGCGGTCGCGCAGGCCGCCTCGCCAATCGGTGCTCTCCATCATGACGCCGCCCATCAGAGGGCCGAGGTCCGGGCCATCGTCCTCCCCCGTGAAGACGGTCCAGGCCAGCGCCCAGGCACGAACGG
>JAAYBA010000129.1 GCA_012719085.1 Planctomycetota bacterium | reverse complement strand
CCTCCAGCCAACTGAGCTTCTGCCGTTCGATGTGGTCGCTTCCGACGACTTCGAGGAATCGCTGTTCCAGCGAACCGCCCTGGCGAATCTCGTCCATCGTGGATTGGTGCACGAGCCGGCCCTGGGCGACGATCCCGACGTCCGTGCACAGCTTCTCGACGATCTCCAGCACGTGGGAGGTCAGGAATACGGTCGCGCCCCGGCGGACGCACTGCCTCAGCGTGTCACGCAGTACGGCTGACGAAACGGCATCGATGCCCTCGAATGGTTCGTCCAGAAACAACAGGTCGGGATTGGGGATCAGCGCGGCTGCCAGTGCCAGCTTCTTCTTCATGCCGTGCGAATACTCGACCGTCAGCTTCGCATCCTCGTGCGCCAGCGTCATCATCGCCAGCAGTTCGTCGCAGCGCTCGCGCACCACCGCCGCGGGCAACTGGTACATCCGCCCGACGAACGTCAGGTACTCCCGCCCGGTCAGGTTGTCGAACAGGGCCAGGTCCTCGGGCACCACGCCGATCCGCCGCTTGACCTCGTGGGCCCGACGCAGATCGCTCGTGTCTTCGCCCAGGACGCGCATGGACCCCGAACTGGGGGCCAGCAGACCCGTCAGCATCTTGATCGTGGTGGATTTGCCGGCGCCGTTGGGACCGAGAAAACCGTAGAACGTCCCGGTCCGGACGTGCAGATCCAGACCGTCCACGGCCGTCAGATCACCGAAGCGACGCGTTAATCCGCTTGTCTCAATCGCCAGTTCCATGCGCGACAAATCTACGCCGCCCAGGAACAAAAAGCAAGCCCCTTCCTCTCGCCGGGCCCCATCAATGCCCGTGGGGGCGACGTCCGCCAGCGGCGGATCGCCCCCACGAGCAAGAATTAACAACGCACTATCTCAGGAACAGCATCTCTGCGTAAATCGGCAGCGGCCAGAGCTTGGCGTCGACCAGGGTCTCCAGTTCGTCGGCTGCCGCCCGAACAACGCTCATCGCCGGCAGCACATCGTGCGCGTAGCTCTCGGCATGGGCCTCACAACCGGTCGTCGCGGCTGCCTTGGCGGTGGCTTCTTCCAGCTTGCCGATCCCATTCTCCAAGGTCGTGACGAGTTCACAGACACGCGCGAGCATCTTGCTCTGGGTCTCGGCGTTGCCGCCCACTCCGGAAACCGCCGCCACGGCGGCCGCCAAGCGAGCGGAGTACTCGCAGGACGCCGGGAGAATCTGCCGCTTGGCGATGCTCAGCATGGTCTGCGCCTCGATGTTGATCTGTCGGCTGTAGACCTCGAGCAGAATCTCCGTCCGCGCCTTGAGCTCCTGCCCCGAGAGCACGGCATGCTTGCTGAACAGCGCAAGGTTCTCTTCTGAAGGGATGCCCTTGAGCGATTCGACGGTCGAGCGGATGTTCGACAACCCGCGTCTCTCTGCTTCGGCCACCCACTCGGCCGTGTAGTTGTCGCCGTTGAACAGAATCCGGGCGTGCTTGACGGCGATGTCCTGCAGGATCTTCTGCGCGGTCGCCTTGACGTCGCGGGCTTTCTCCAGCTCGTCAGCGATGTCACAGAGGGCGTCGGCCACGATCGTATTGATCACGAAGCTGGGGCCTGAGACGGACTGGGTCGAGCCGACCATGCGGAACTCGAACTTGTTGCCCGTGAAGGCGAACGGCGAGGTCCGGTTGCGGTCCGTACAGTCCTTCGGCAGCGGCGGCAGGGTCGAGACGCCGAGCTTGAGCTGTCCGCCGACCTTGCTGCTTTTAGCCGGGCCCTTGGCCAGTTGCTCGAAGATGTCGGTCAACTGGTCGCCGAGGAAGACCGACACGATCGCCGGCGGCGCCTCGTTGGCGCCGAGCCGATGCTCGTTGCCCGCGTTGGCCACGCTGGCGCGGAGCAGCATCGCGTACTTGTCTACCGCCTTGACGACAGCACAAAGCATCACGAGGAAAACCATGTTGTCGTGCGGCGTGTCACCCGGGTCGAGCAGATTGATCCCATCGTCGGTCACCATGCTCCAGTTGTTGTGCTTTCCCGAACCGTTGACCCCAGCGAACGGCTTCTCGTGCAGCAGGCACACGAACCCGTGATGCAACGCCACCTTCTGCAGGGTGTCCATGGTCACCTGGTTGTGGTCCGCGGCCACGTTGGCCGTGGAGAAGACCGGGGCCAATTCGTACTGCGCCGGCGCGACCTCGTTGTGCTGGGTCTTGGCGGTGACGCCGAGTTTCCACAGTTCGTTGTTGACTTCGTTCATGAAGTTGGCCACGCGCTCGTGCAGCGAGCCGAAATAGTGGTCCTCCAGTTCCTGTCCGCGCGGGGGCTTGGCGCCGAACAGCGTCCGTCCGGCCAGAACCAGATCCAGACGTTTCTTGTAGAATTCCTGATCGATCAGGAAGTACTCCTGCTCGGGCCCCATCGTCGCCGTGACCCGCGAACTGCTCGTGTTGCCCAGGGCCTTCAGGACGCGAACTGCCTGCTTGTTCAGCGCGTCCATCGAACGCAGCAGCGGCGTCTTCTTGTCCAGGGCATCGCCCGTATACGAGCAGAACGCGCTGGGAATGTACAGTGTGATGTTCTTGCCGTTCTCCTTGACGAACACGGGCGAGGTGCAATCCCACGCCGTATAGCCCCGGGCCTCGAACGTGGCCCGCAGACCGCCGGAGGGAAACGACGAGGCATCGGGCTCGCCCTTGATCAGCTCCTTGCCGCTGAACTCCATGATCGTGCGGCCGTCGGGCGTCGGCGAAATGAACGCATCGTGCTTCTCGGCCGTCAGGCCGGTCATCGGCTGGAACCAGTGACAATAGTGCGTCGCGCCCTTGGCGATGGCCCAGTCCTTCATGGCGTTGGCGATCACGTCGGCGGTCACGGGATCCAGCGGCTGCGCGCCGTCCAGCGTTCTTTTGAGTGAGCGGAACACGTTCTTCGGGAGACACTCCCGCATCGTCGCCTCGTTGAACACGTTGCGTCCGAACGAATCATTGACTGTAATCGACATCTTTGACTCCTCAATTGCCATCCCATTGATTCCTAGTCAATCCCATCTGCGCCGTCCGACAGACGGCCACCGTCGTTTCACGACACAAGCCGCACACAGACGCTCTCTGAAATGCCTGCCAATGCTCTGGCCTCCGCTGCAACGATGAATGCGGCTTGCATGCTATCCCTGTGGCGCAGGGCTGTCAACAAAGGGCGAGGCTCGCGGCGCCGGGCGGTTTCCCCAGCAGAATCCGTCGGCGACCAACAAGCCTCACCCGTAACCCAATGCCATTGCGCATGACGCACCGGTGCGCGCCCCCGCCGCAGCCGGATATGAGAACCCCTCACCAACCAGAACGTCTGGTTCTTGCCACCGATCATCGCTTCAGACTCCATCATCGTCTGTTGTCATCTGCGCCGGGTGCGACTCCGACACATACTACACGATTCTTAGCAACCCTCGTGCCAATCCCCTGCACCGGGCACAATAATACCTAAGCAGTTAAAATGAATATACTTACAGAAACATCCCAAGATAACTAGCGGGAACAGGAAACCACATTTATGTCGATGCCTTGACCAGAGCAGTACAAAATTGTAGACCAGGACGCCTCGTGGAATAACCGAGCCTCGCCCAGAAGGACGAGGCTCGGATCGCGTGCCCACCAAGTGGGCACAGACGATGATGGCTCATGGCGGTTTTTGCGACGCGTTCGCCCGGTGCGCGAACCCAGGTTTTGCCTACCCGATGGCATCGCCGCCGCGTTCGCCCGTACGAATGCGAATGCACTCGGGCAAGTCCAGCACGAAGATCTTCCCATCACCGATCTGACCGGTTCGCGCCCCGGCGATGATGGCTTCGATCGTCCGATCGACGAAATCCTCATTGACTCCGATCTCGATCCGCACCTTCTTGAGCAGATTGACCTCGAATTTGATGCCGCGGTAGCTCTCCTGATACCCGCGCTGGGCCCCGCAGCCCAGCGCATTGGTCACGGACATCTTGTGGACTTCGGCCTTGTACAGGGACCGTTTCACATCGTTGAGTTTGTGCGGCTGAATATAGGCAACGATCAGTTTCATCTGTTTGCTCCCATGCCCTGGCGTGTGTTAGCTCGTGGTGAACACCTGGAACCCGGCGTATGCCTCCATGCCGTGCTCTCCGATGTCGAGCCCTCGCAGCTCTTCATCGCGACTGACCCGCAGTCCGATCGTACGATCGATCAGCTTGAAGACCGCCCCCATGCTGAGCGCTACAAAGAGCACGGCGCTGAGGCTGCCGAGCGCCTGAATCGCCAGTTGCGTCGGGTTGCCCCCGTAAATCAGGCCGTTATGGGCCAAGCCCAACGAGGCCTTTCCGAAAATGCCGATGCTCAGCGTGCCGAGGATCCCGCACATGCCATGAACCGGGACGGCGCCGACGGGGTCGTCGATTCGGAACCGGTCGAGCAGCTCGACTCCGCGGACCACGACGAAGCCCGCCACGGCCCCGATAACCAGCGCCGCCCACGGGGCGACGTAGGCGCACGGTGCGGTGATCGCCACCAAACCAGCCAGGGCGCCGTTCATCGCCATCGACAGGTCCGGCTTTCCGAACCGCTTCCAGACGGTCAGCATCGCTGCGATGCCGCCCGTGGCCGCCGCCAGGTTCGTGTTCATCGCCACCAGTCCGATCAGCGTGCCGTCGCCCACACCCAGTGTCGAGCCCGCGTTGAACCCGAACCAGCCGAACCAGAGGATGAACACCCCCAACGACGCCAGCGGGATGCTGTGACCGGCCAGTACGTTCGGCTTGCCTTGCGCGTCGTACTTGCCCTCCCGGGGTTTGAGGATCGCGGTGCCCATCAGGGCTGCGATACCGCCGACCGTATGGACGACCGTCGATCCGGCGAAGTCAGCGAAACCCAGCTTCGACAGCCAGCCACCACCCCAGATCCAGTGGCCAACGATCGGGTAGACCAACGCCGAGATGATGAACGAGTAGATCAGGTAGGCGGGAAATTTCATCCGCTCAGCCATGCCGCCGGCCACGATGGTCGCGGCCGCCCCGCAGAACGCCGCCTGGAACAGCCAGAAGGCATACAACGGAATTCCGCCAACGGTCGTTTCCAGCCCGCCAAGGCACCAGCCCTGTGTGCCGACCAGGCCGTTGCCGTTGCCAAACATCAGCCCATAGCCGATGAGAAAGAAGCCCAGCGATGCCATGCAGAAATCCAGGAAGTTCTTGGTGAGGATGTTGCAGGCGTTCTTGGCCCGGATGAACCCGGTTTCGACCATGCCGAAGCCGGCCTGCATGAAGAATACCAGAAACGCCGCGATCAGGACCCAAACTGTATTCAGTCCCTGCTCCAGCGACTGCGCCGTCGGCCCTTCCTCGGCCGCCGACGCGGTGCCGGCCGCAAGCAATACACCTAACCATGTCGCGACAGACCGCCAGCCCGGCCGCCAAACACACCTTCTTCGTTCCGCCATCACTTCTGTCGTGCCTCCACATCGGACCATTGTTGCCTCGGCGAAAACGTTCGCCGAATCCAAGACCATCACTTACAGGCTCTCAGGAACAAGAGCCGTGCCAATGACGCCTGCAAGGTCCGGTGTTT
>JAAYBA010000128.1 GCA_012719085.1 Planctomycetota bacterium | reverse complement strand
GGGGGCCAAGCTGACCGATGGCATCTACTACGCCTTCGCCGACAACTCTCCGATGCGGCTGGAATCGGACGCCTGCATCGTGATCGTCAAGAACCGCGAGGCCTTCGCCGACCGCTACGGCGACGGCATTCCGCTCGCCCCCGGCGTCTACACCGGCAGCCTGAGCAACAGCGGCGAGACGATCAAGCTCGAAGACCGCACCAACAGCACGATTCTCGAATTCGAGTACGACGACCGCTGGCACAAAGAGACCGACGGCGAGGGCTATTCGCTGACCATCCAGGTCCCCGCCAATCCCGACCGCGGTAGCTGGGGCACTCCCACCGCCTGGCGACCGAGCGACGAGCCGGATGGCTCGCCAGGCCAATGAGGCCGGGCCGAATCAGGGCTCGGAGTCGTCGAGTCCAGCCATGTCGTCGAAGTCGTCATCCTCGTCGGTTCGGGAAGGCGACTGAATCTCCGCGATGATCTCGCGGGCGTCTTCGGCATGACAAGCGGAGACAAGGATGCGCGGGACCATGCCGTCGATACAGTAGGCGGCCGAGACGTTCTCATTGGCGATCTGCACCGGGATGCCGGCGTCCTCCAGATGTGCCTTGATCAGATAGGCCAGCGTGATATCGCTGGCGGCGTAGACTTCCACCAACCTGTCCATGCGTCCACCTCCCAATGGTTCTGCGGCCAACCTGTCTTGACACCATGGTACCGGTGCAGGCAAGCCGTGACAATCCCCGAGGAGGATGGTATCATGCGGGCTACAATTCGAAATCGCGGCGTAGAATGAGCAGGAGCCCATAAGAATGCGCGCAAGAGCAGTGAAATCGATGGCAGTTCTCCTCGGATTGCTGGTTCTGTCGGCTCCGGCCCGCGCGGCCCGGATCGTTGTGGGACCGTATCTCCAGGCCCCATCCGAGACGTCGATGACCGTCATGTGGGTCACCGACGTCAATGCCGTCAGTTGGGTCGAATACGGCACGGGCGAATCGCTCGACCAGAGGGCCCATCGCAGCCGGCATGGACTGATCGACGCCGACCAGACAATTCATATGGTGACGATCGAAGGGCTCGCGCCCAACCGGGAGTATCGCTATCGGGTCTGCTCCAAAGAGATCGTTACATTCAAGCCCTATGAAGTCACATACGGCCAGACGGTCACCAGCGATACGTATACCTTCACCACGCTCGACGGCAGGAAGGACAGCATCTCGTTCATCGTTCTGAACGACATCCACGAGCGAAATGAAGTCCTCATCTCGCTGACGAGGCTCGCACAATCGCAGCCCTTCGAACTCGTCTTCCTCAACGGCGACATCCTCGGTCACATCGAGGACGAGCAGCAGATCATCGACCACGTGCTGGCGCCGTGCACGGAGCTGTTCGCCAAACAGATCCCGTTCGTCTACGTGCGGGGCAATCACGAGACCCGTGGCAAGTTCGCCCGCCGGCTCCCGGACTATATCGCCCTGCCCGACGGTCACTACTACCACTCGTTCGACCACGGCCCGGTACGCTTCGTCGTCATGGATGGCGGCGAGGACAAACGCGATACCGACAAGGAATACAGCGGACTGGTCGATTTCGACCGCTATCGGGCTGTGCAGCGGAAGTGGCTGGAAGCTGAGATTCGGTCGGAGGCGTTCCGCAACGCGCCGTTTCGCGTGGTCGTGGTCCACATGCCGCCGCAGCCGTCGGAGCGATGGCACGGCCCCGACGACATGTACCAGACGTGGCGACCGCTGTACAACGATGGCAAGGTCGACCTGGTCATCTCCGGGCACACGCACCACTATGAGATTCGGCCGCCGGTCGAGGGAGTGTGTGAGTATCCGACGATCATCGGAGGCGCTCCACAGAAGGGCGCGGCGACCGTCATCCGCGTGGATGCAACCGCCGACCACCTCCGCGTCACAATGACGCGGGACGACGACCAGATCGTCGGCACATATGCCATCGACAAGGTCAAGGCTGACTCGGCTGCGGCCCTCTGACCGACTCGATTTCGGCGCGAAGCGTTTCGATCTCCCGACGTAGCCGGGCGTTCTCACTCATCACAGCGGCCATAACGCTGCCGACCTGTCGGGCGATGCCGTCCTGGAAATCCTTCTCGAGGGCCTCGATCCGGTTCTGACAGGCCGCCAGTTGCACCTCTCGTTGCCCGATTTCGTCGGCGTAGCGGGCCTTGATGTGCTCTTTCTCTGTCTCGCAGTCGGCCAGTTGCTTGCGGAGTTGTACGCTCTCAGCGGCGATGAGCCGGGCCTGCTTCGCCTCCGGGGTCGTTTCCTGTCCGCAGCCCGATCCGAAACCCAGCAGCAGTCCAACAACGACAGCAACAGCCAACATCCTGTGTTCCATCGGTTTCACGGCAACGGTCTTCATTTTCACGTTCCTTACCCGATCTACTCGAACAGCGGCGCCAATCCCGCCTTACGGACGGCGTCGATCTGCTTGGGATCAGTCCAGACCGCCATCTCCAGCGCCTTGCGGCACACACAGTCCTCACAGACCAGCGGCGTCTGGACGGTCAGCATCGCCTCGATCAGCCGCAGGCAGTTGTCGGTGGCTGTCTGGAGATTCGAGATGATCTCCTCGATTAACGTCTGCTTGCCCTTGGCTGGATCGTGCGGCCGCCAGCAGTCGTAATCGCTGGCCAGGGCCACGAGGGCGTAGCACATCTGCGCCTCGCGGGCGAGTTTCGCCTCCGGCATGGCGGTCATGCCGATCAGGTCGCCGCCCCAGGCGCGGTGCATCTTCGATTCGGCGCGGGTCGAAAACTGCGGCCCCTCCATGCATACGTACGTCCCCTGGGGGTGAATCCGGACGCCGGTCGGTCCGGCGACATCCAACAGTGTTGCGCGAAGCCGGCTGCATGTCGGGTCGGCCATCTCGCAGTGCACGGCCCCATAGCCGCCGAAGAACGTGCCCGTGCGCCGAAACGTCTTGTCGATGAACTGGTCGACCACAACGAGGTCGCCCGGCGCGATCTCTTCGCGAAGCGAGCCGACGGCCCCGCTGGCGATCACGGCACGGGCCCCCAGTTGCTTGAGGGCGAAGATGTTGGCCGCAAAGGGCACGTCGCTGGGCCCGTACCGATGTCCCGGCCCGTGCCGGTTGAGGAACGCGACCCGCCTGTGGCCAAGCGTTCCCACGACGATGGGCCCGCTGGGCGCGCCGAACGGCGTCTGCACCTCGCGCTGTTCCACGTGCTCCAGCTTCGCCGCCAGCACATCCGCCAACCCCGTGCCCCCGATTACACCGACCAATTCCTCTGGCATATCCTTGTTCTCCTTTCCAAACTCGGCTATCATAACCGGTGTTCGAACCGCTGTCATCCTCGAGGGACGGCATAGGACCCATGAGACCGATGCGATCTATGCGTGTCGCGGGCAAGACGCCTGCGGCATGAGACTGTCCAAAGGAGCTCGAAGCTATGGATTTGCTGGTGACCGTCAAGGAAGTCAAAGGGCATTGTCCTGTGCACAAGGCGGGGGATTCCTTCACGCTGAAGGCCTGTTATCAACTGGTCAGCGAGATTCCCGTCTGCATGCATGGGCTGGCGTCGCTGATGCCGTGGTACAACGCACTGCGCGTCTCCGAGCCGGCCGACTGGGGCCTCGACGGCAAAGAGGACAAGACCAAGGCCTATGTCCAGTGCCCCGACGTCTGCCAATACACCGGCGGCGGCACCGTCGTTTACGAGATCAGCAAGATCCGCTGACCGGCGCATGGCTCGCGCGATCCTACAGGTCGCGGGGCTCGTGGAAATCGTGGTCGTGGTCGGTGGCGAGCAGTTCGGCTTGACTGCGGACCATGCGAATCGTCCGCCATTTGCCTCCTCGGAAGCGTCCGTAGAACACGAGCGAGAACGATAGGAAGGACAGCACGACGCCGATCCAGGCGGCTTCCGGCGAGAGTCTGAGCACATAGAGCAGGACGATCAGGATTCCCAGCATCAGCCAGTGGAGTGCCACGGAGACACACATGGCCCAGACGGTGTCGCCGGCGCCGCGAAGGGTCCCGCTGAAGACCACGAGGGCCGCTTCGAGCATCACGTAGATCGATGCAATCCGGATCATGCGGACCGCCATCGGTGCGGCGGCGTGGAAGATCGCATCGGCCTGCTCAGGGCGAAACATGGCGACCAGATCTTTCGGGAAACCGACGAAGAGAATACAGATGATGAACGAGTAGAATGACCCACATTTGAGCCCCGACATGGCGGCACGATGGGCCATATCGGGCTCGCCGGCCCCCATGTAGCGTCCGACCAGGCTCATGACGCCGATCTGGATGCCGATCAGCGGAACGAACGAGACCATGTCCCAGTTGAACATGACGGTCACGGCGGTGGCGGTGGCCGGGCCGTGGGCATGGAAGGCGACGATCATGGCGTTGAAGGCCATGATGTTCAGAAACATCTCGATGCCCGCGGGATAGCCGAAACGAAGCAGCTTGGCCATTGCATCCCCGTCAAACCGCAGAGAGTGCCACACGCGATACGTCCGACGAATCCCTCCGCCCAGATACATCGCCAGCAGCACCCCCAGCCCGAAGACGCCCCCGATGACTGTGCCGTACGCGGCGCCACGAATGCCCAGAACCGGGAAACCCAGTTTGCCGAAGATCAGGACATAGTTCATGCCCACATTGACCAGCATGGCCGCAAAGGCGCTGACCATGACGATCCGCGTCCGACCGATGCCGGAGAAGAAGCTGCTCAGACAGTTGCGCAACAGGCCAACCACAGTGGCGTAGACCACGATGTCGAAGTAGTCGATCTGCGGCGTCAGTTGGCCGGGCGAGATTCCCGCCCTGGCGAAGACCATGTGAACGAGCGGACGGACCAGGAGGATGAACGGGTAGGCCGTCAGGGCGATCAGCATCGCCTGCGTCGTCGCGGTTGCGCACCGGTCCTTGCGACCGGCGCCGAGGTACTGGGCCACCAGCGCCGTCGAGTAGCCCGTCAGGCCAAGGAAGAACGTCATCAACACGAAGCACGTCAACCCGCCGGCCATCGCGGCGTTCATCTGCTCGGGGCCAAGGCGGGACAAAAACAGCCGGTCGGTGAACATCATGACGGTATCGCAGGCGTGCGAGATCACCATCGGCAGCGCGATCGCCAGCATTTCGCGCAGTCCGCCGGCGCTCGCCGCATTGGAGGGGATCTTCAGATTGAGTTCATCGGTCCGCGTCATGCCGGGATATCGTGGTTCCGTGTCATAGCGGGCATACTGTATACGACCGACCGCGTCTGGTCAATGCCGCAGCGCAAATCGCCGGAGATCGCATCGCCAAGCCGATTCGGTCACGACGCCGATTGCGCTCTCTGACGGATGCTCAGTTGCCCAACCGAATATCCGAAGGGCCGGTCGTTGTGATAGTCAGTAGCCTCAGTTCCGCGTTGTAACGCGTCTGGGCTTCCACAGCGTTGCCGTCAGAGTCGCGAACTGTCACGGACGGTTCCGAAGAGACGCCGGAGATCAGGAGAGTGAAGCCGGCATCGCCCCAACCATCGACGGCAAAGCGGACCCCGTCGTCGCGATCTTCCGGCCCGTCGATCGCGCACGGTGCGTGGATGAACCAGTCTCGCCTATCCACCCTGCGAACGTCGTAGAGTCGACCTCTGGCGAACAGCTCGGGCAGATGCGCCTGGACCGTGCCCGGATTGATCGCCGGCCCGTCGCTGATCTGCGCCCTGAGGTGGAAGAAATCGGGCAGCAGACCCTGTCGCTCCCGATCGCTCTGCGGCCAGATCATCTGAAGGCCGGTTGCGGTGATGGCCTTGGCGAGCATCCGCCAGGGTCCGGACGAGTCGTACTGGCCAAGCTGATGCAGCGCCGAACCATAGACCAGACCGCACCACTGCACGGGCAGACCAAACCAAGTGGGAGCCTGCCAATTTGTCGCACCCAAAACGGCGATGGTCGCATAGGGACCGACCTCACCGGCCGTCGGGTTCGCAAGATACACGAACGGCACGCCCGTCCAGGCCCAGTAGCGGGCCTGTTCGAGGTAGTCGGGCCTGCCGGACAGAACGTGGCCAAGCGTATAGGCCTTCACCATGTGGGCTGAAGCAAGAATGTCCGGTGTGTGCAGGGGAACCTCCCAGGTCTGCGCTCCGCGTGGGACGGTGCCGACATAGAGCGAGGTTTGCTTGTCCAACAGGGCAAGGCCCTGCGCGATAAGCTGCGGATCCGCCGACAGGGTCGCCGCTTCGAGGACTCGCGTGACATCGGCCGCCGCCAGACCGTTGGCATGATACGTGAAGTGGCCCCTGGAGTAGTCCACCTTGCCCGGCTGATAGTGCTTGATTCCGTCCGCGTCGAAGTTCTTCAGCAAACCAAAGGCCTCGGCATGCCTGGACCGGACGTAGGTCTCTACATCACCTAGCACCAGTGCCGGCGCCGGGGTCCGCACGTGAGAGACCGTCCCCCAATACGGTCTGCCGGCCGGCCACTTGCTCACGGCCAGGTCCCGGCCTTCTGTCAGCCGCCTGACCAGACCTCCGTCGGCGCTGTGGCGGGCGAGCCAGTCCACGTACACAGGGGCATCCCAGGCAGGCTGGGCCCCGAAGCTGGTCCCCCAGACCGCGTGGCGGATCAGGCCACCCTCGTTAATTGCCGAGTCAAGCCAACCACGCGTCAGCAAGGTCACGGCCGCATCGAATCCGCCCTCGAACATGGGGATGGGCAGAAGCCCTCGAACCTGGACGTACTTCTCGACGGCGGGAACGATCGTCTTGCCCTGCCCGGCCACGATCACAACGCGTGACCGAACCGGGCGGCCCGCGAGAAGCCGGAATGGCGTGTGCGCCGCCAGATCGTTCTCAAATCGGAGGTCCCCCACCGCTGGCGCGGTCAGCGCCATTACATGGGCGCCGCCGCCGTAGATCGTGTCAGGCGAATCGAAGACGGGGGCCACCAGGTCCGACGGCTCCCAGATCAAACCGATATAGCGATCCCTATGGGCGATCGCCATCAGCGGAAACGTGATCTTGACCGGGTCGGGTACCCGGCGAACGTGCTCGGGCGTGGTGATGTCGGCCTGACTGCTGCTGGGCTCATCGGCGAGGTACTCCAGGCCCGCCAGCAGTCCCTGGGTCTTGCGCGGGCCGAAGGTCTCCAGGCCCGGAAACAGTGTCAGCCAGGGCAGGTAGACAACCTCGCGGTCACGGTCGGTGGCAAATTCGCTGTCAACCACGAGCGTCTCGGGAGTCCGGCCGGGCGAGAATCGCCGCGTCAGCCGCCACTGCCCGCCATCGGGATCGGTCAGCGTCGCCACGCAAACAAGGGCGCCGGCGGCCTCGTCGCAGGCGGCACGAGCGGACGAGAGATCGAGCCATCGAGCCTGCCCGTCCAGCACAACGCCGATGACGTCGGACGCATGCCCTGCCGCCATCTGAACACATGAAGACTCAATCAGGAAGTCGCCCCATTGATCTGGCGAGTGCGTCAGGAGCACCTCACCCGACCGAATCGAAACCAATCCGGCCTGGGCTACATCGAGTCGGCGCGGCCTGTTCAGCGGCGGCCGCGCCACGCCGGGCAGCGATTCGACGCGGATGGAGCGGACAACGATCGAACCCGGTCCCGTAGCCGGATCGAGGCGAAACCGGGTGCCCAATCCGAGCGGCTGGCGGATCGTCAGTGCGTAGTCATGCCACTGCCCGTCGTTGGTGACCATGAAGCGAACGGAGCGGCCAGCCTCGAAATGCCGCCCGTAGAAGAGTTCGGCCCCGGCATCGGCGTCGGACTTCATCCTCACGGCGATGCGCGTCATGCCGTCTTGCGACAGATCCACCGGCGGCCCTTCGATCCAGGGATCGATCCCGGTTGAGACGAAGGCCAGGCCCTCGGGGCCGGCGGCCAGGTCCCTGACGAAGTTGTTTCCCGTCCAGCCGTGGTCCCCCTGCGTGAAGTCCCATGTCACAATCGTCTCCGCCTGCAGCGGCGCTGAAAGGCAGACCAGGAATATGCACGCCGGAACGGTGAACCATGCCATGTGCCTGTGTGAGGGCAAGCCTGATATCCGATGGAGACTTCTCATGATCGACCTCCGATTCTCATCTGTCATTTCGGACTGCGAACTGACCGTAGTATAATGACGTCCATGACTCTCGAACAGGAGATTAAAGGCCGCGCGCTCTCGCTCGGCTTCGATGCCGTGGGCATCACCGATGCCTCGCCGATTGCGGACGACGATATCGCCCGGCTGAACGCGTGGCTTCGGGCCGGCCGCGCCGGCCAGATGGGCTACATGCATCGCAACGTAGAGAAGCGCATCGATCCGGCAACTCTGCTGAAAGGGGCTCAATCGGTGATCGTTGTGGCCCTGAACTACAAGCCGGATGGTTCAGCCGGAACCGAACAGCGCCCGCAACAGACCGGGGCGGTGGCCCAATACGCATGGCATGACGACTATCACGACTTCATGAAGCCGCTGCTCTTTGAACTGGCCGATTTCATTGGCAAGCGGATCGATCGAAGACATCGGTTCAAGGTATGTGTGGATTCGGCCCCCCTGGCCGAGCGGGCCTTGGCTGTCCGAGCGGGCCTGGGCGCCGTCGGGACCAATCACATGCTGATCCATCCGACCCTCGGGCCACAGGTCTTTCTCGGCGAGCTGGTGACTACCGCTGCGCTGGAACCGGACGGCCCCTGCCGGTGGACGGCGCAGTGCGCCACTTGCGGCCGCTGCGTCCGGGCCTGCCCCACCGGAGCGCTTCAGGCCAACGGTGAGTTTGACGCACGGAGGTGCATCAGCTACCTGACCATCGAACACCAGGGAGAGATCCCACTGGAACTGGCGACGAAAATGGGCGACCGGGTCTTCGGCTGCGACGCCTGCGTCCTGGCATGTCCCTATCAGCACGACGCGCCGGTTTGCACCTATGCACGGCTCAGGCCGTGCCCGAACAACATGCGGCTGGACACGGAAGAAATGCTTCGCTTGACAGCGGAATCATTCGGGAGCCGATTTGCCGGCTCGCCGATCCGCCGGGCCGGCCTGGCAACGCTCCAACGCAATGTGCGGATCTGTATGGCCAATGCTCACGACCGTCTCGCGACGTGATGCAGGGCGGGCCCTGAACCAACCAACAATGAAAAAGGCAACCGGTCGGTTTGCCTTCAAATATCGGGAAGAATCGCTACAGACCTATGGGGCAACGAATGCATCCTTCTCGGAACACGGTCGCTCGTAGCCACGAACCTCACAACCGTCCGACATCTCCGCCAGCGTATAGATATCGTCGCTGGGAGAATTGACAAGCCGCGTGCGGAAGAACTGGACCGAACCATCGCTGAACAAGACGTTCTGTCCCCGCCCACGGTGGTTTCGACTGTTTGCCTTCAGCAACTCCTCGTCAATACGCAGCCTGAACTCCGCCGAGTAGTCCGTGGGCAACCTTTCCGCAATGGGATTTAGATCGGCCATGAGCACCTTTCGGGGCGTCAGACCAACCTCCCGCGACTGAGGGCAATTGATGCGGATGCTGAACCCGATGAACTCTCGGTGGGGGAAATCGCTGTAGTCCTCGACCTTCAACCGATCGAACGAAACCTTGCCCTCGACCCGCCTAGCCGGACAGAGGAACTTGTCCGGGGACACGTACCCCTCCCTGACGAAGCGCCAGCCCTGGCGCGTGTTGGAGTAATCCTCCGGCCCCTGGTACCCGACCTTCCACCAAGGCGATCCTGCATCCACCGCCAGGCCGGGAAGCCGCCCCTCATGCTCGGCCGCATAGTTGGCCAGTCCTTCATGAACGGCCGCCTGATTCGCTTGGCATCGCGCTTGCCAGTATTTCTGCCTGGCGAAACCCAATGTCGGCAGGCCCACCCCCACGAACAGCACCAGGACCGCCGCCACGGCCGCAATGTCGCCCCAATTGCGCCAGAAAGGAATCCGGATCGTCGCGGCAACCTGATCGGGCGGGAACAACTCCTTCGGACGATTGGACGGCGAGACCGCGTGCGATGTGGCCTTCAGACGCAGGACCGTTCTCTCGGCCAACTCATCCGGACAGGGTTCCACCTCCAATGCATCCAGCGGAGATAGAACGCTTCGAAGGGCCTCATACAGCCCTTCGGCTTCCTGAGATTCCGCCAGCAACCTCTCGGCCTCAGCCGTCTCGCTCTCGGATGTCAGTCCCAAGGAGTAATCAAACAGCAGCTCTCGATGCTGATCACTGAACGGCGTCATTTGACCTCTTGACTCCCTGCAAGTGCGTTCCAATCTTTGGCAAACCTGCCGACGGCTGTGTGCAAACGACTCTTCACAGTCCCAATCGGTATACTGAGCGCATCGGCCATTTGTTTGTACGAAAGTTTCTGGAAATAGGCCAAGATCAGGATTTCCCGCAGGTTGTCCGGCATGTTCGCAATGACCTCGTCCACACGGGCGCAGGTCTCGCTCTTCTCCAGTTCGTCGAGGGGAATACTATTATTGGACGAAAGCGTATTGAGCATCTCGTCGAACGACATGTCCTGCTCGTCGGAGATCGCACCGATCGGTATCGCATTGGTCCGCTGCACCTTCCGCAAGGCATCCTTGGCCTTATTGGCGGCGATGGTGAACAGCCAGGGCCTCAGCGGCCGGTCCGGATCGAAGCTCTCCCGGCTGGTGAACAGTTGGAGAAAGGTCTCCTGAAAGACGTCTTCGACCAGGTCCATCCGGTTGAGGAACTGACGCAGGAACGCATAAAGGCTGTTCTTGTACCGATAGACGATCTCGCGAAAGGCAGCCTCGTCGCCCTCCATATAGCGCTGGAGGAGCTCGGAATCCTTCAGTCTGTCAAATGTGTGCCCCATAACCCCTTTTCCATAGTAGCAGCCTATTATAAGGGACGCCGCGGAGGAGAGAAACCCTTATTGTCGCCGCACCAACGATCCGACCCGGGTTGCGGACCGCCAATTTGCCGCCTCGATTCCCGCGAAGAAGGACCGAACGACCGAAAACCTGTCGAAAATCCTACGAATTATCAAACTTCCCCTCACAACTGTCTGTAGTATAATGTCTGCGCCAGGCGCTGAAGATCGCTGAATGAAAAAGGGGAAGAAAAATACGAGTTTGTCATGTCTTCATACCCACTTGCACGGTCCATACCTGCTGGGTTCGGACGACAGTGGCGGTCTGCGCTCGCACGGCGACACAGATCCTCGTGAGTACGACCGCAGCCCCTTCGGAAGGAGGACCGGGCGCCTGCCGTCGCCCTTCCCGCTCGGACGGTTCTTTTCACAGATTTGGTTGAAGGCTCCTATCATGGCTCTGAAAGGACCGCGTATGAGAGGTCACAGGACAACGGCAACAAGGGTCGGTTGGACGGTACTCGCGGTCGTCATGCTTGCGGCGACGACGGCGTCCGCTGCGGCCTCAGGTGACCCGAATACGGGGACGGCGGAAGGGCTGGACATCAGTGACTTCAGCGTGAGCAAGGCCCAGGAGGTTCTCCACCAGCTCTATGCCTATCTGGCCCAGTACGGGCTGAAGATCCTGGGCGCGATCGTCATCTTCGTCGTCGGCCGATGGGTGGCGAGGCTGCTCTCGAACCTGGCCGCCAGCGCCATGACCAAGGCCAAGATGGAACTGATGCTCGTGCAGTTCATCAAGGACCTGTCCTACACCGCCATGCTCGTCTTCGTGATTGTAGCGGCGTTGGCCAACATGGGGGTGCAGACCACCTCGTTCATCGCCGTGCTTGGCGCCGCCGGTCTGGCCGTCGGCCTGGCGCTTCAGGGCGGCCTGGCTAACTTCGCGGCGGGTGTCCTGATGCTCATCTTCAAGCCGATCCACGTCGGCGACTTCGTCGAAGTCGGTGGCGCCAAGGGCACGGTCAAAGAGATCAGCATCTTCACCACCGTCCTGAGTTCGCCGGACAACGTGCGGATCATCGTCCCCAACGGGCAGGTCATGGGAAACACCATCAGCAACTATACGGTCAACGGGACACGACGCGTGGACATGGTCGTCGGCGTCTCCTACGGCGACGATTTGCAGAAGGCCAAGAAGATCATTGAGGGCGTCCTGGCAAAAGACGAGCGAATCCTGTCGGATCCAGCACCCGTCGTGGCCGTTTCGGAACTGGCCGACAGCAGTGTGAATTTCGTCGTCCGGCCCTGGGTCAAGTCCTCTGATTATTGGGGAACCTACTTCGACTTCACAGCCACCATCAAGACGGCACTGGAGGAAAACGGCCTGACCATACCGTTCCCGCAGCGCGATGTGTATGTCAAGGAAGGCACGCTTGCAGGCGCGGCCAAGTGAGAGAATCGTGGGGAGAAACAACAGCCCGGCGGGCAGAGCGTTCGGCCTGTGCCTGGGCGGACCTATTGAAAGGAGGCCCGAGAATGAATCGTTTCCTTGTATCAGCCGCATTGTGTCTTTGCCTGTTCGCCGCCGTGGCGCAGGCCGACGAAGTCTACCTGCGGAACGGCGACCG
>JAAYBA010000127.1 GCA_012719085.1 Planctomycetota bacterium | reverse complement strand
GTGAGTCGGCCTCTGCCCAGCGCCGAAGAAACCGAGCAGAAAGCCTCGCGGCGAGACGGGCGACGACGCCGAATCGATGCGGAAGACGGCATCCGATGGCAATGGCTCGCAGCCACGTTCGCGCATCAAGGTGTGATACGCGCCGATCGAACGCAACGGCTGGAGCTCCTTCGCGATAGCGACGAACTCGCGATTGTACGATTTGACTGCGTAGTAGAGCGGTCCCGGCGTTCCGTCCAGGCCGACGAGACTGCCGTGGTGGTTCGGGTGGGCATAGACATAGTAGCTGATGCCCTGCGCACCGTAGGCCGCCGTGGTATAGACCAGGTAGCGCAGCTCGTCCGCGTTTGGAATGCGCATCGCGTCGGGCGCCCAGGTGCAGGCCTGCACGATGTTGAGGAACGGCACGCCCGCCTCCTGCGCGGTGCGGCGGATCATCGCCAGGTTCAGGAAGTACTGATCGCTGTCGCCGTTGAGCCGGAACTGATAGTGGTCGTAGCTGATGAGCGAGGGCTTGACCTGCTCGACGTAGAGGCGCAGGTGCTCCGCGTAGGCAGTGACCGTGTCGCCTTTGGTGCCCAGTTGTTGGTTGTTGGCGTAGGTCGGGAACAGATTGATGTAGGCCAGATGCAGAGGATCGCGCTGCCGCAGGTATGCCACCAGCTTGCCTAGCGCCGGGAACTGCGCGGCGCTGGGCTCGTCGATCAGGTGATAGGAGTACAGCGCCGGGTGCTTGCTGACACGGGCAATCAGGGCGTCCAACTGCTGGCGGCGGTCAGGATCGTCGAGCGATGCGGGCGTGAACAGACCGCTGGTGAGCTGGCCGCGCAGGCCGTGATGATGCACCACGTCGAGTTCCGCTTCGCTGCCGCACCAGACGAGGTTGAAGCCGCCTTCAACCATCTGCCGTGCGACCGCGTCGGTGATCGCGGGACCCGCCCAGTACGTGGCAATCGGCGTCCCGACCTGCCACGAAGAGGCGGACTGGGCCACCGCCCCACCAATCCACGGAGTGCACAAGAATAGAAACAGACCGAGAATGAACACCGACCTCGCTGCGCCTGAGCATTCAATCCAATTTCTCATAGACGTGATCTCCCAAGGATGACTTCCGTATATCACGCGCCTTGCCGGGATAGTTGAGACAACCACCGACCAGGGACACAGTGAATCAACCGTTGTTGCCAATTGTCAGGAGACGGCTCGCAGGGCGACCTTGTTGGCGCCATCGATGAAGATGATCCTGACGTCGGGCTGCTCGGCGATCCAACCATCCACCACCGCCTGCGGGTCATGCGCGGGATGCATGTGGGCCGCCTCGACAAGGGCGTCGGCAATCTGCGTGTGCATCCAGACGCGGCGCAGGCGGCGGATCAGCACGGCGAACTTGTACGGCTTGTGACTGTACAGGACATACTCTTGCTGGATCGACTGGATGACCTCCTCAAGCGGGGCGGTCAGGCGGTCGTAGAAGTTCGCCAGGGTCTGCGGCTCGCCGATCCCGTTGGGACAGGCGGCCAGGAACAGAATCTCTCCGCCGTCCATCACCGCAGCCCGGTTTAGTTCCAGGGCCCGCTGGGCGATGTAAAGGTCTTCGTCGTTGGCCAGGCCGCCCGGCGAGATGACCAGCCGCGACGCGGGAGCGACCGTCTGGATATTCCGCTCGTCGGTCACAAGAAACGACTCGGCGCTCACCTCCCGGATCGGCCCGAACCGCGCCCAGAGCAGCCGCGTGCCGGCGCTGAGCATCACCAGCGCGTAGATCGGCCGGCCCTTGGCGATCAAGTCCATACCCTCCACCATATCGGCAGCCAGCGGATTGTTTCTCTGCTCGGCCCTGGGGTGCCACGGATGCGCCGCGTGCGTGGATTCATCGAGCAGGGCCAGGCTGTGATTCTGCTCGACCGTGCGAAAGGCGCTGATGCCGGGCACGAAGTTCTTCACCGGATTCGAGTAGCCCGCGAAGTAGTGAACCTTCACGTCCGCAACCACGAGAAAGACGTCCGCCTCTTCGGCAAAGGCGTTTACGGATACCTGTGTCCCTCTCGACGTGCGGCCCATGTCGATGAACGTATCGGCCTGGCAATCATGCGTGTGGATCCGAACGACGGTCAGGCCCGCGTCGCGGCTGGCCTTTTCGATCTCGCGGCGAATCTGCTCATTCTTCGGCGTCGCGGCCGTGTGTGTCCCGGTGCAGATCAGGAATTGCACGGAGACGGCAGGCCGCAGCACGTTGCACAGATGCGGCAGCACGTATCCGAGGGGCTCGTCGCGCGTGCCATCGTCAACAAGGACACAAGCCCGTTTGCCGGCGATCTTGTCCCGGAAGGCTCCTGCCTGGCCGTCCATCGCCTCCTGGAGGCCCGCCGCCGCGTCGCCCGTCTGTTCTCCTTGCCAGGGCCGGATGATCTCCTGAACGTTTCGATCCGGCACACGGAGGCCAACAACGCCGGTCCCGTAATGAAGGTCTACCTTCATAATGGCCCTCCAAATAGAAGCGAGTTTTCATTCGCAGCGTGGGCGAATCATCATTCGCCCTGACTATTCTGCCATCGAAGGCGGTATTCGTCCATTCCTTTGCACCGCAATTCGTCGCCGGTCGGTGATGCGGACGGATTGTGTGCAGAATGCCGCATGTGAGCTTGAGCCGGCACCGTACACGTACTATAGTATTCATGGGCCGTTGGCTCCAATGGCGATCGGGCTCGATGTGTCGGGCAAGGGCGCATCATCATCGACCCCTGGAGATCGGCATGAAACCTGCAATCTGTTTCGCAGAGAATTCGGGAGGATCGGGCATGTCCCACGAAAGAAGCTGTTCGCGTCGTCGGTTCCTCAGGGGTGCCGCGGCCATCGCAGGAATCTCATCGGTTCCCTGCCTCATTTTGCCATCGTCGCTGGGAGCAGCGGGCACCGTCGCACCGAGCGAGCGAATTGCGATGGGTTTCATCGGCCTCGGAATTCAAGGCAGCGGCCTGATGCGGGCGTTTCTCGGTCAGAAGGATGTGCAGGTGGTAGCCGTCTGCGACGTCCGGGCGAGCCAGCGCAAGCGAGCCAAGCAGACCGTCGATCAGCGTTACGGCAACACCGACTGCACGGCGTACAATGACTTTCGCGAGGTGTGCGGGCGCAGCGACATCGATGCGGTCTGCATCGCGACACCGGACCATTGGCACGTGCTCGTGTCTCTGGAGGCCGCCCGCAACGGCAAGGACATGTACACGGAGAAGGCGCTGGGCCTGAGCCTGGCCTGGGACAAGGCCCTCCAGCAGGCCTGTCAGGCGCGCGGCACGGTCTTTCAGTGGGGAACGCAGCAGCGGTCCGATCGAAACTTCCGTTTCGGTTGCGAACTGGTGCGCAACGGTCGCATCGGCAAGCTGCACACGATCCAGGTCGGCGTGCCGTACGATTTCGCCTTTGCCAATCAGCCGACCCAGCCGATCCCGGAAGGACTGGATTACGATCTGTGGCTCGGTCCGGCGCCCTGGGCGCCCTATACATACCAGCGCTGTCGCCCCTGGACGGAGAAGGAGAGCTACTCGATTTGGTATCACATCTCCGACTACTGCCTGGGCGGCATCGGCGGCTACTGGGGCGTCCACCACGTGGATATCGCCCAGTGGGGTCACGGTACCGACGGCACCGGCCCGATCGAGATCGAGGGCACAGGCGTGTTTCCGGCCGACGGACTGACGGACTGCGCCACGAGCTGGAAAGTCACGCACACCTACGCCGACGGCGTCAAGATGATCTATATGGACGAGGCCCAGTACAAGCACGGCGTGACCTTCCAGGGCACGGAAGGATGGGTGCACATCACGCGTGAGGGGCTCTGGGCCGAACCCGAGTCGCTGCTGACCTCGACCATCGCGTCCGATGAGATTCACCTGCCCGAGAGCAAGGGACATCAGCGCGATTTCCTCGATGCCGTGAAGACACGGGGCCGCACGATCTGCCCCATCGACATCGCTGTGCGTACAGATACGATCTGTCATCTGACCGACATCTGCACGCGTCTGGACCGCAAGTTGCGATGGGACCCTCTCAAAGAGGACTTCATCGGCGATCCACAGGCCAGCCGGATGCTGAATCGGCCCATGAGAAGCCCCTGGCATCTCTGAAAAAGGTCACGGCCACCATGAAAGTGTGGAAAGGAGCAAGTGAGACTTATGAAGCTGAATCCTGTGGTTTGTGCGATCACTCTGTTGTCGTGCCTGAGCAGTCTGTCCGTTGCCAACGAGCCCGCGCCGACCAGGTCACCGTTATCTGTCGGCTGGTCGGCCGTCGATATTACGCCCAACAAGCCCGTCGCACTGGTCGGACAACTGCACAAACGCATCTCACAGCGTGTTCTCGATCCGCTGACGGCGACCGCACTGGCCCTCGAGACGAAGGGCGCGGACGGCCAGTGCGAACAGGCCATCCTCATCTCTTGTGACGTGCTCTACATCCGAAAGTCGGTCCTCGACGAGGTCAGGAGCCTCGTCAGGTCACAACTGCCGGAGTTCGACGCGGACAAGCTGGCCTTGAACGCCACACATACGCACACCGGCCCGGGCTTTACGGATGCGGACTTCGGGACCCTGTACGACGTGAGCACCGACGAAGGTGTGATGAAAGCGTCAGAGTACGGGAGGTTCTTTGCCGAGAAGGTGGCCCAAGCGGCCGTTTCGGCATGGCGGAGCCGCAAGGCGGGAGGGATGAGTTGGGGATTGGGGCATGCCGTGGTGGGGATGAACCGTCGGGCTCGCTACTTCGATGGCTCGGCCGTCATGTACGGTGCCACGAACCGGCCGGACTTTGCCGGTGTCGAAGGATATGAAGACCATGCCGTGGAAATGCTCTTCTTCTGGGACGGCCGCCAAAAGCCTTCCGGCCTCGTCATCAATATCGCCTGCCCCTCGCAGGAGACCGAGGGCCTCAACGAAATTTCAGCCGACTTCTGGCACGACGTGCGCGAAGAACTCCGCAAGAGGATTGCCGCAGACCTCTTCGTGCTGCCTCAGTGTGCGGTGGCCGGAGACCTGTCTCCGCATCTGCTCTTTCGTTCACGTGCCGAACAAGCGATGATGCAGCAACGAGGCCTCTCCCGTCGGCAGGAGATCGCCCGACGGATCGTCAACGCTGTCGAGGAGGCGATGCCCTTAGCTCAGCAGCGTATCGAAACCGATGTCGCTTTCGGACACATCGTAGCCCGAGTGAACTTGCCGCCGGCGAAGTCTGTGGAGGCGCCCTTCTACACGACAGACACGATTGCCCCCGTGGAATTGCACGTGCTTCGGCTGGGCGACATTGCCATGGCAACGAACCCGTTCGAGCTCTACCTCGACTACGGGATTCGAATGAAGGCGAGGAGCCCGGCAATGCTGACTCTGCTGGTTCAACTCTCGTGCCAGCACTGCGGCTACCTGCCGACAGCAAAGGCTGTCCAGGGCGGCGGATACAGCGCCGACAAGTTCGTCGTCGGGCCTGAAGGAGGCCAGGTGCTGGTGGACGAAACCCTTCGGCGGATCGACGCCCTCTGGCGGTGAGATCCTGGCCGGGCGGGCCAAACCCCTACCTGTGCGAAAGGGATTGAAGCCGCTGACCCCACATCCGACAAATGCAAGCGATCCGGTGGTCGTTCGACGAAGCCCCCGATCCGCACTTTTTTTGCCTGACAAGTTTTCATCGCGCGCCGGGTGTCTTGCCGATACGTATATTGGATAGACGGCATAGCAGGGGCCCCTGGAGTCAGGGGAAAAGATCGCAATGCCGACAGATGCCCCGGGGGCCCCATGCTTGCGCACAGAGGCCCCTGGGGTCACGGAGTGTAAGTCGCTCGTAGAAATGGCTCCGATCCCGCAAACCCCTCCGACTCTGATAGCCATGCGGCCCTTGCGAGGAAGCGGTGTTTCCTCCGACCCGGAGTTCCCGTCGATCCCAAGTCCGCATATGAAGGACGACCACCCTGACGAAAGACGCCCAGGGGCTCCACAACGGATGCGGAGGCCCCTGGGGCCAGGGAGAAAAAGATCACAGTATGGAAGACGGATGCAGACTCGACCGGCTGGCTACCGCTTGCCAATGGCGACTTCAGGGCAACCTTGCACGACGTCTGGCGTCTTTGATCCGGAGTCCTGCCATCACCAGCGCGATGAGCGCATACGGAATGAAATACCCGACAGGGTCGGTCTCATCATCGCCACACGACAGGGAGCATCCGCCGCCGCTGCCGCCAGACCCGGCCACGATCTCCTCCATTGCCGCGGTCGAGATCAGATAGTATGGGGTGAAATGCGTCGTCTTGAAGCGCAATGCCTCCACCGTCGGCGCCAAGACCACATGTTCGATGTCTGTGATGCCCTCCTGACTCAAGCCGCCTGTCTGGGAATCGTACCACCAGGGTGTCGGCTGGCCATCGCCAAATTCTGGGACCGCGTAGGGGATCGTGATGGTGACCGGTTGGCTGAATTGAAGCCCACTGGGCCCGAGTTCATAAGAGAGGACTCCCGAAGACGGCACCGCCGGAGGGTTGTGCATTCTCGCGATGGTGATCGTCACATCCTGCGACGATGCCGATGGAGGAATCACAACCGACACATCACCGACGTTGGACGGTGAAGCCGGCCCCACCGTCCCGCCCTCCGATGCGGTCACCATCCGTGAATCGAGGACCTCCGGGTCCCAAGCCGTCGTTCCGGCGTGATAGATCTCGGTGTTGCGAGCTCGACTATCCGCCCAAACCACGTAGGGAAACCCGTTCGAATCAACGCCGACAGCCGGCTCGCTCTGCCCGGAGCCTGTCCCGCCGTCGCCGACGAAGACGTTGGTCTCGCCGGCCTCCTTGACTTCGACGAAATACAGGTCGGTGTCTTGGCCGTCCGGCGTCGCATTCCTCCAATCCTGCCAGCAGACAAAGACTCTCAAACCGTTGCCCGCGCTGCCAACGGTCGCCAAAGCCGGAGCGAGTTGATCTGCACCCGAGGTATCGTCCGCAAGATTAACTCCCAGAAGAGGGCTGGACGGCAGACCTTCCATCGCGGCATAGCGAACGTTGCGGCTTCCGCCCAGTTCGTCGACCCAGACGAGATGCAGCCAGGCCCCCGCCGCCTCCGTCGCCAGCACCGGAGCGGTTTGGCTGCCCGCCCTCGTCACCACTGCGGCGTTTGTCCACGAACCACCGATGGATGTCGCACCGTAAATGTCGTTCGATCCGTTGCGTGCATCGACCCAGACCAGATAGACGTTGCCGGAAGCGTCCACGGCAATGGCCGGTGCGCGTTGATCCGCGCTGTTGGAGGTCACACGAGTGACGGTTCCGGTGACGAAGCTGTTGCTGGAACTGGCCACATGGATATCCGAGTGGCCGTCTGTATCGTCCTCCCAGGCAACATGGCAACTGGAGACTCCATGCACAGCAATCGCCGGAGTCGTCTGATTGTCATCGGAATCCGTTATACGGGTCTCCGCGGACCAGTTTGTCCCATCGGGCGATGTCTTCAGGTAGACATTCCAGTTGCCTGCCCTGTTGTCCTGCCAGACAACGTACAGCTTTCCGTCTGTATCGATGGCCATGTCCGGATTGGCCTGGTCTGCGGTATCCGTGGTCAGCCGGATCGGATCGGCAAAACCCTCATCGGCCGGTCCCCACTTGCTCAGATAGATATCCCGCTGTCCGACAGATCCTGCATGCCAGGCGGCCCAGAGATTGCCATCGCGGTCGCAAGCCGTCACCGGGTGTCCCTTGTCCAGACCTTCCGGTCCCCAACTGACCCTCCGGTTGCCGCCGAAGGCCCACATCTCGGTCATGAATGAATACATATATTCGCTCATGACGTTGCCGTTCAAGTCGGCGGCATTGACTCGCACCGTGACGGTCTGACCGAAGGGGAATTCGGCTCCCGACTGATGCGTGTACGTATAACGAGCCCCCGCTCCCGTCCGACGGCAGACCCCTGCGGCACTGTCGTAACTCGGCACGTTGCCCGAATAGACCATCGTGCCATCGATGGAAATCACGACCGTGGCAGGATCTACGCCCCCACCATCGTCCGAGACATATAAGGTCACAAGTGAATTGCGCGGGACCTGTACGGCATCGGCCGCAGGCGAATGGGCGATCGCCACGGGCGGGCTCTCGTCGGCGGGTTCCATCGCAAAACCGGCCGCGACGGATTTGTTGCCGTTCATCGTGATGGAGACCGGGTTCGTGCTGCCGGAAAGGTCGCCCGACCAGCCCGTAAAGCGATACCCCGCATTGGGCGTGGCTGTCAGAGTCACCGTTTCGCCATGAGTGTAGTTGGCCTTGTTCGGCGTCTTCGCAATCGAACCATTCGTCCCGGTCACGCTCAGTGTGTAGGTGGCAGGAGCCAACGCTGTGAAGTTGGCGGTAATAGACTTGTTTGCATTCATCGTAATGGCAGCCGGGTTCGTACTGCCGGACAAGTCTCCCGACCAGCCGGTGAACTCGTATCCACTGTCTGCGGTCGCCTGCAACATCACCGTCGTACCCGAGTTATAGCTATCCTGATTGGGCGATTTTGCAACCGATCCGTTCAGTGCACTGACGCTCAGCGTATAGGTCGTCGGCACAACCGCCGCGAACGTGGCGATGACGGATTTGTTTCCGTTCATGGTGATCGTCACAGGATTCGTGCTGCCGGACAGATCCCCCGACCAGCCGGCGAACTCGTATCCACTGTCTGCGGTCGCCTGCAACGTCACGGTCGTGCCGGAGCTGTAACTGCCCTGGTTGGGTGTCTTCGCAACCGATCCGTTTGTCGCACTGACGCTCAGCGTATAGGTCGTGTCTTCGGCAGAGACGTACTCGAACGCCCCGATGTCCGGGGCTGATCCATGATACGGCAGGCTCACTCCCTGGCCGGCGGACCAGCTCAGGGCTCTGTCCACCGTGATGCGGTTGTTCTGATAGTCAATGCTCACGATCCGCGCCGTCTGATCGTGCTCCGCCAACTGAATCAGGTCGCCTTGCTCGCTCGGTATGCCCCATCCGTCATAGAAGTACCGCGCGTCATTGACGGGTATCAGCGTCCCGCTGCCGCTGGATGTGGTCTCCGCCAGGAACCGGCCAGCGTCAATCAGGGGAGACGTCGAACGCAGATGAAACAATGCGCGATCCAGGTGGCGATTGTCGTCCTCTCGGGCAGCCCCCGGGTCCACCCACAGAGGATCCGCCTGGGTGTTTCCGGAGAAGAACGCCGGATAGGTCGACTGAAAATACGACAGCTCTCTGGTTCCCCCCAGATGAGTGATGCGAATCGTGCCGATGATGCCGTTGGCAATGTAGTAATTCTCGTTTTCACCCGCTGCGGAACTGATGTGAGAGCTGACTTCGTATTCCGTGTTGTCCTTGAAGATGTTGTTCTTGATGATGTTCCCATAGACGGCATTGCCACTCTCTGAATAGAGTCCATGGGAGTTCCTGTAAAACGTATTATGGTAGATCCTGTTGCGCAACGCCCTTGTGGGATCGTACGTATCAAGCTCCATCCCACCGTTGTTCACCAGAAGGTTGTTCCGAACAATGCAATCCGACGAGCCCAGCTGTATGCTGTGGTGATACTGTCGATTCTTGTCTCGACTGACTTGCCTCTCACCATCTTGCCCGTCGGGGCGCGTTGGAATGTCCTCATGGTCCTCGCCGGAATCGAGAATCACATTGCCTTCAATGAGCGTCTGATCCGAATTCCTCCAGGCCCCTATGGATGAATGCCAGGGATTACGTACCCTGTTGTTCCTGATGACATTCTTGAGACAATTGACGTTGATATTGATGGAATTGTGCGGACCGTATCGCAGATCGTTTCCCTCGATCACATTGTGGCTGGGACCCCCTCTGAGATAGACCAGATCGTCCGGCCCCGCATATCCTATGATGGTGTTGTTGAGTATCTTGTTGTATCGTGCCGCCCCTTCGAGCCAGAAGCCGGCCCAGCCGAGAGCCTCTTCCATATGGCAATTCTGGATGATGTTGTGCGTCGCGCTTCCGCCGGAGGCTACGTTCATGTTGACCCAGAACCGGCCGACGTTGAGGAACTTCAGACCATCGATCCTTATGTAGTGTCGGTCCCGGAGGTCGGCACCGTCGGAGACATCGGTGATCACGACCTCCTCGTCGTTGTATCGGGCATAGGTAATGTAGTTGCCTTGCGTACCCGAGCGATCGGGCCGGATGGTCTGCCCGTACGTTCCTTCCAGAATATACACAGTATCTCCGGGTTGTATCTCGGAATTGGCCTTGCCCAGGGTGCGCCAGGATGCTGCCACGGATTGTCCGGTGTTTCCGTCATTTCCGTGCTGTCCATCCACGTAATATATCGCGGCCCGCGCATTCACCATGCCGCCCAGGCATATGCATACCGCCAGGCCAAGCGCGCGAATACTGTCCTTTGTGTAGAGAACCACTGCCAGTCTGCCCCCAAAAAGAGCGCATCAATCAGGAATGGGTGATTGCGCTTTTCCCATGTGGCCAGCCCCCCCAACGAAATGGGCTGCTACATCCAGCTCATCGACCGGCATCTGCCCCTTCTGTTAACTTTACCAATTGCCGGACTCGGTCCAAACACACATGCAACAGGCGGCCCCCGCGCAGACCCCAGGAACCACGATTGGCCGGGGCGGAATATGGACGGATCGCCTCGCGTCCGAATCCGGCCGCAGATGGTTATCGGGTCTTACCGGCGCGATATCGACAAGGGCCTCGACCTCGCCTCTCGCTGTCCTTCTTGCATGGCATGAGGCCCTCGCCGCGACCTGTCGCAAGGACGCGTCCTATAATATAGGACATCATATAACTTGTTTCATGCAAGAGGCACCCGCCACGGGACCACGAACTCACGCGCGAACCGTCTCTGTGTCCCGGCACTTCTCGATTTCGTTCACGGTGACCCTCGACCCGAATGGTCGGCATGCCGGCTTGTGCTTGTGAATGGCCCACTCATACGCGGCCAGAAGGTTCGGAACCGAGTGGGGCCAGGAGAAGGCCTCCTGCACTCTCGTTCGCCCTCGCTTGCCCAGCACAGACCGCAACGCCGGATCATCGGCGAGGCAGAGGATCTTCCTCGCCATGTCCTGGACGTCATTGGGCGTCGCATACAATGCCGCATCGCCGCATGACACTCTGGTTTCTTTCAGATCGAACGCGACCACAGGCTTCTCCAAGGCCATGTACTCCATCGCCTTGTTCATCGTTGACTTGTCATTCAGGGCATTGAGAGGGTCCGGCTGCACACACACATCACAGGCGCACAAACGTGCGATCATCTCATCATCCGGAATGCGACCGGTGAACGTGACTCGGTCGCCCAACCCCATCCGATCTCGCTGTGCCAGAAGATGCTGGTAGTCGGCTCCACTGCCGATCACAACAAAGGAAATATCGGATCGACCCTGTCCGCGCACAATCTCGAACGCCGCATCCAACAGACCCTCGACGCCGTCCTGGCGGTTCATGTTGCCCAGATAGCCGACCAACACATGACCGTTCTTGCCGGGCTCCTTCGGAGCACGATTCGGCTGGAACTTCTTCAGATCCGGTCCGTTGCGCACCACGAAAATGTCCTCCGGGCTCTTGGCGCCTCTGGACATTGCCATGCTCTTGTAGGTCTCGTTGGTCGCAATAACGACGTCGGCGTATTTGTATGAGGCGGCCTCCAGAACGCACAGCACCCGATACAAACAACCAGCGGCCGTGTGGCCGTTTCGAGACAGCCACAACTCCGGGCAGAGGTCATGCTGATCGTAGATGAACTTCTTGCCCAGCACCTTGTAGGGCAGAGCGATCAGCCACAGGATGTCCATGGGGTTGCATGCATGAAAGACGGAGAACCCATGCCGGATCGAGACCCACAGGGTCAAGACAGTCCCGAAGAGCAGCGATATGCCGTGTTCAACAAGATGGCCAAGGACTGACTCTGCCGTCGGCTTGGGATAGTAGTACGCCCGCAGCCGGCCGCTGATTCTCCGATAGAACGGATCGCAGCGGTATTTGGGCGAAATCACGGTCACGTCCCATCCCGCTCTCGTGAGCGCCTTGGTCTCGCCGATGACGCGATGGTCAAATGTGAACGAGCCATCTTCGATGAATACCAATGCCTTCCGTTTCATCTTCTGGGTCCCCCACAATCGCTACGCTGAAAGCCCTGCATATGCCTCCTCCGTGCTCCGTTCGGCAAGCCCCACCAGATCCACCAGCTCCTGACCGGGCCTCAACAAATCCGCTACATCGCGGAACTCAGGCGCCTTGTTGCCGATGACGACGATCTCGGCATGATCCAGAACGTCCCGAATCCGACTGACCATGAGCCGGGCGATGTGCGGTATCTTCCGTTCCACGTACTCCTTGTTTCCACCGCACAGTCGCGCCAGCGAAATGCCCCGGTCGTAAATGCGGACGTCGTAGCCCTTTCCAATCAGCGACTCCGTCAGCTCGACCAGAGGAGATTCGCGAATGTCATCGGTGCCGGCTTTGAAGCTGAGCCCGAGAATTCCGATCTTCCTCCGTTGCATCGCGGTGATCCGCTGCAAACCGATCGCGATTTGATGTTGATTGCTGGGCAGGATCGCGTTCAATACCGGAGTGTTGACGTCGAGCCTCTTGGCCTTGTACGTCAAGGCGCGAATGTCCTTCGGGAGACATGATCCGCCAAACGCAAAACCCGGCTTGAGGTAGCAGGGAGAGATGTTCAGCTTCGTGTCCATGCAGAAGATACTCATGACGATGTGTGCATCGATACGGAGAGCGTCACAGATACTTCCGATCTCGTTGGCAAAAACGACCTTCAACGCATGAAACGCGTTATCGACGTACTTCACCATTTCAGCGATCTCGATCGACGTCCTGATCAGCGGAGCGGACACCCCCTCGAACAACTCCGCAATCGCATCGGCATC
>JAAYBA010000126.1 GCA_012719085.1 Planctomycetota bacterium | reverse complement strand
CTGGTCATCCACGGGCGCACCGTCTCGCAGCGATATCGCGGCAAGGCTGATTGGGACGCCTTGGCCAGGGTCAAGGCCCGATTTCCATCGGCCACGATCGTCGGCAGCGGCGACATCTTCGATCCCCAGGCAACGGTCGATCTGCTGAAGCGGACGGGGCTCGACGGCTTCGTCGTTGCCCGTGGCGCGATCGGCAATCCGTGGATCTTCCGCGATCTGCGCTGCGTGTGGGAGAATCGCCCGGTTCCGCCTCCGCCCGACCTGGCGGAGCAGCGTGAGATCATGCTCGAGCACTTCCATCGCGTCTTGAACGGCTATCCGGAGAAGCGAGCGATCGGCTACTTCCGCAAATTCGTGGTTCGTTACGCCCGGCTTCATCCCAATCGCAAGCAGGTGACGATCACCCTGATGGCGGCAGAGACACGAGCGGCCGTCGAGGCCGGGATCGATGCTCTGTATGGCGGCGACGAAGCCCGGTGACGTCTGCCGATAATGCGGATCAGAGGGGCTTGGCGTAGAATAGTGAGCCGCCGGCACTCTCATGGTATCGGGCCTGCGCAAATCCGGCGGCCTCGTACAGACGTCTGGCACGGTGGTTGTTCTCCAGCACCTCCAGCGTGAGCTTGCAGCAATCCAACTGTGCGGCCTTTTCTGCCACGGCGTCCAGCAGTCGTCGCCCGATTCCCCCTCCACGACAGTCCGGCAGCACCGCCAAGTCGTGAATGTTGAGCAGGGGCCGGGCGTGAAACGTGGAAAACCCGCGGAAACAGACGGCGATACCGACCGCTCTGCCGTCCTGCCAGGCGAGGAGGATGAGCGTTGTGGGATGCCGCCGCAGTCCGTCGATCAGGTTGCCTCGCACCTCCGGCGGAAGCGGGCGGCCATTGCCCATCGGGTCGGCAGCATACGCATCGATCAACTCGACCACCGCCTGCTGATGTGCAACACAACCGAGGTCCGCCTCAACGATCTCGACGCTTGGCAGGTGCCGCTGTTCCATCCAACGCCTCGTAGCTGTGCGATTCCGGACGCTTTGAACGAGGCAGCGACTATACTCGCCTCGCGCCTGATGGGCAAGCGGCAGGTCCTGCCTTTTCTGGCGGGCGAACGGGGCGGATTTCTCGGTTGCATTGCACGCTCGCTCTGGCTAAGATTGTCGCTTCCTTTTCTGAAGGCAGGCACGATCGGGAGGCAGGTTTATGTCGGACAATGTGGTACAGACCGTAGAGGCGTTGAAACGCGGCACCGTGGAGGTCTATACGGAGACCGACCTGGCGCAGCGGCTGGTGGACGCCGCCAAGGCGGGCCGGCAGATGCGGATCAAGCTGGGTCTGGACCCGACCAGCCCGGACATCCACCTCGGCCACACGGTTGTGCTTCGCAAGATGCGACAGTTTCAGGACTTGGGTCATAAGGCGGTCCTGATTATTGGCGACTACACCGCCCGTGTGGGCGATCCGACGGGCCAGAACGCGACGCGGCCGATGCTCTCACCCGAGCAGATCGAACGAAACGCTCGGACCTATTTCAATCAGGCCGGACACATCCTCAATACCTCGCCCGACAAGCTCGAGGTCCGTTACAATAGCGAGTGGCTCGCCAAACTCAATCTGGCGGACCTGATCAAGCTCGCCAGCAGCATGACGGTCGCCCGCATGCTCGAACGCGACACGTTCGAACTGCGATATAAGGCCGGCGACCCGATCGGCATTCATGAGTTCCTCTACCCGCTCATGCAGGGCTATGACTCGGTGATGATTCGCAGCGACGTCGAGCTGGGCGGCACCGATCAGACTTTCAACAACCTCGTTGGACGCGACCTGCAGCGTCTCCACGACCAGCCGCCACAGATCGTCATCACCATGCCCATCCTCGTCGGCCTCGACGGCAAGGAGAAGATGAGCAAGTCCAAGGGCAACTATGTTGGCGTCACCGACGCCCCGAACGAGATGTTCGGCAAGATCATGAGCATCAGCGATGAGATGATGGCCAACTACTTTACGCTGTTGACCGACCTGTCTGGCGAGAAGATCGCTACGCTGACGGACCCGAGCCGGACCCATCCCAAGGAGGCCAAGGTTACGCTGGGCAAGACGGTTGTTACGCAATTCTACGGCCCTGAGTTGGCTGACATGGCGGCCGCCGAGTTTGACAAAGTCTTCGCGCAGGGCCAGTTGCCCGATGAAATTCCAGAATTCGCCCTGCCGGGCGAGCCGATCTCGATCAAGCAACTCCTGACGACCTGCAGGCTGGTCGATACCGGCGGCGAGGCCAAACGAATGGTCATGCAAGGCGGTGTCAGCGTCGACGGGCAGAAGATCACGGACCCGAACGCCACCACTACGCCAACCGACGGCATGGTCGTTCAGGTCGGCAAACGCCGGTTTGCCAGGATTCGCGTCTGACGACGGACCGTCCGTCGCGGTAGATCGAACGAACGTCACGTGAGAAGGGATATCATGAAGCGTCTCAGCCCGGAACGGCGAAATCAGCTCATCCACGAACATCTCCGACACCTTTGCGCCGACTGGACTTGTCGCTATGGGCAATGGAATCTCGAAAAGCTTCTGGCGGAGATGGAGTCGGCGCTGCGCGCCCGGAGGCATCGCCAGAAGGCCGATGCGATGAGCGCGTAAGAGAAGTCCCGCGTGAATGACAGGACCCCAATCACAGGTGATGACATGAGACACGACAGAAGGACCGTTATTGCGTTTGTTTTGGGCATCGTCTCGCTCGCGGCTCTGAGCGGCTGCCACCGCGGATCGGTCGGTCCGCAGAGTCCGCGGACGCTTCGCGTGCTGACCTACAACATCCATCACGGCGAGGCGATGGACGGGAAGTTCGACTACGAACGTCTGGCAAAGGTCATCAACGATCTGTCGCCGGACATTGTTGCGTTGCAGGAGGTGGACGACGGCACCGAGCGAGCCTCAGGTGTCGACCAGGCGGCGCTGCTCGGCAAGCTGTGCGGAATGTACCACGTGTTCGGACAGGCCATGCCGTACCAGGGCGGCCGCTACGGCGAAGCCATCCTCTCGCGGTTTCCCATCGTCAAGACGGCCGTGCATCCGCTGCCGTACCGCCCCGGCCGCGAACCGCGCGCGGCGATAGAGGTGTGGATCGAGCCCGAGGGGATCGGTCCCCTCCGCTTCGTCGGCACGCACCTGTGCCATCAGGATGAGGAAATCCGCACGCAGCAGACGACTCGGCTGGCTCAGTTGCTCGGTGACAAAGACGGCCCACCGGTAATCCTGGCGGGCGATTTCAACGCGCGGCCGGGCAGTCGCCCGATGAACGTGTTGCTCGACGCCGGCTGGACAGACGTCGTCGCCCCGCGATCGAAGATCGACTACATCCTTATCCGCTCGCCCGACCCGTGGCGGATCGAGGAAGTGACCATTGTCGACGAGCCCGTCGTCTCCGATCACGATCCCGTCCTGGCCGTTCTGCGGTGGCAGGGCCCCGACCACAGTCGGTAACGAATTGGCGGGCGCCGTGTCGGCTGCTGTCATGGCCCGAACCGGACCGATGCGACCTTTCGGAAGGATGCGCCATGGAAAGACTCGTGTTCGCTGACGCATGGCAGGACTTCTTCCGTCGGCACCGCATGGAGACCTTCTGCCACTTCTTCGACGACGTGCAGGGGTTCTGCGTCAACGAGAACTCGAAGCGAAATGTCCTCCGGTTCACCATCGAGGACACGCCCGTCAGGACGTTCTATCTCAAGCGGTTCTACCGCGCGCAGATCAAGG